>JBEKZT010000099.1:0-7251 GCA_049509595.1 Verrucomicrobiota bacterium | reverse complement strand
ATAGACTGAATAAAGACCGCCGCAGAACAGGTCGGTAAAAATGGCGCTGACCATGACGCCGGCCAGCCCGAACACTCTTGCCAGCAGCAGGCTGAAAAGGACAAACAGGATCCCCTCAATGAGATAAATGTATTTCATAGCGCGAATTTTTTTGGTCATGGCGATCAGGCCGGCAAAACAATAGCTATTGGAATAGATAATCATCATCACCGCAAACAGCAGGTCGTTTTTGAAGCCCCAGAAAATACGACCATGCGTCCAGATTTTCAAAAAGCTTTCGTTGCACAGCGCGACCGCCAGGCAAATGACCACGCTCGCTGCGCCGGCCAGGATGATCAGATCGCGGAAGCGTGATTTCAGCCGTTCCCGTTCGTCGCGCACCATCATTTCCGCCTGCGCGGGGGAAGCGTAATATATCACTCTGAAAACGACCTGCTGTGCGAGCATGAACATTTTCGAGGCGATGCTCCAGGTTGCGGCGGCCTCCAGACCCAGCACGCGGGTGATGACGGGCACTTGGCTGGAGAAAATCAATTGATTGCCGATGGAGATAAGAAAAACGTCCACGCCATAGAAAAACAATTCCTTGAAGGTGGCGGAATTGAAGCGCCCCCAGTTTCCCTTGCCCGGGAGCAGGCCGAGTTGCCGCACGGCGACACCGTTGAAGATAATTCCAAACAGAAGACTCACCACGTAAGCCAGCAGCAAGCTGTAAAGCCCCAGATGCCATTTGAATCCAAGCCACAGAACGGCCAGATTGACGATAAAACTCCCTATGCCAGAATAATTGGAAAGGTCAACCCGTTGATACGCGAATAATATAAAACCGAACATTCTGCCGCTGAAAGTGGCTCCCAGCAACAGGCTTTCACCAATCAATAACCATCGGAAAACATGCCAGAATTTTCCCGGCAGGTTCATCCAGTCCGGCAACCAGAAACTAATGCCGCTGCCAGCAATGGCGATGAGAATCCCCTGGATCGCCAGCACCCCAAAGCCGGTTTGAATGACCGAGCCGTAATGGGCGGAAGCGCGATTGTCCTTGTGGTCAATCAAAATCCGGGAAATGGAACTGGCCATTCCGAAATCCACCAGCATCAGTTTCAAACTGGCGATTTGCGTGAGCAGCGCCCACAGGCCAAATTCTTCATTGGACAGGTAATGCAATGCCAGCGGCACGGAGGCCAGCGTGTAGGCGGCATTGACCCCCAGCAGCAGGTAGCCGGAGGCCAGTGAATGAGCAAATTTTCTAATCCGCGACAATTATTTGGAAACAACGCCATACAGAGTTCGCCGGAACCGGGGCATAATTAAGATGGCGTAAAAAATTTCCCGAGCTTTCACTGAATCCGTTTTCAATGGCTTGAAAGCTTGGATTTACCTTTTGCTTTTGCAATTCAATTTTTCCACCAAAGGCCAACGGCAAAAAATGTGAATCTCATTTATTGGATTGGGTCGTTCACGTTGCCTGTGTTTCGCGAATTGGCGCGGAATTTGGGCCAGGACGCCGGTGCCAGGGACGCCGGTATGTCAAACACATATAAAGAATGATATTTAGCCATCAAAAATCCTTCAGCGGTCGCAATCGCTGGCGCCTCATCAGCATCGCGATATATATAAGTTGACCACTGGGGTTGACCTTTTGAATTCAAGGCTGTCAACATATCGTGGCGAGTGACAACATAAATGGAACCATCGGCCATGACCGCCGGAGAAGCCTCGACCAGATATTCTTGTGGCTCATCCCATTTTTTGTTTCCGTCCGGCGCGATGGCCCAGGAGAAATTATTGATTCCCACATAAATGGTTCCGTCGGAACCGATGACCGGGGATGACTCCGTGATGTCGCCAGTATGAAGCCGCCAGCGCAGGCTGCCATCAGGGTTCAACGCGTAAAAGAAGCCGTCCAATGCCGTAAAATAAATTGTCCCGTCTTGGGCCAGCGCTGGGGATGAAATTATCTGGCCCTTCGTGGAAAATGCCCATTTTTTCCTACCATCCGGGGTGAGGGCATACAGTTTATTGTCAAATGAACCGAAATAGACCGTTCCATCATTGCCGATGGCGGGCGATGAATAAATGATATCATCGGTTGGGAACTGCCATTTCAGGGAACCATCAGGGTTCAGCGCATAAAAGTGCTTGTCCCAGGAACCGAAGTAAATGGTGCCATCCTGCGCCAGTGCGGGCGATGAATCCACCCATCCGCCGGTGGAGAATGTCCATTTCTTCCTCCCATCCGAAGTGACTGCATAAAACTTGCGGTCGCGGCAACCGAAATAAATTGTGCCATCACGGCCAATGGCGGGCGAAGATTTGATTTCGCTGCCCGCCTTAAAAGTCCATTTAACCACGCCGTTCGGGCTTACCGCCCAGAGCTTTTGAAGAAACGTGCCAAAATAAATCGTGCCGTCATTGCCAACAGCTGGCGAAGATTCGCTCAGGCCAACGTCCACTTGCCATTTCAACGGCGGTGGAGTCTGGGACTGTCCCAGGGACGAAGCCGGCCACATCGCCCAAAAAATGAAAAACATCGCGACACCGTGCCGCCCGGTCAAAAAACAGAAAGCAGCCACCCAAGCGCTATTTCCACGGGAAATTCCAGTCATTGAATGTTCGCAGTTTGCCAGATCATTCTTGAACGGCAGGTTGGTTTCGGATTTGATTGGATCCATTTCAATGGCCTGAAAGCTTGGATTTACCTTTTACTTTTGCAATTCAATTTTTTCCGGCGGCATTGAAAGATACCCGGGCAGTTTGCCGCAACGTTCCGGTGCCGGACGCCGGCGGGTTTAAACGTCAATCGGTTTTTAAAGCTTCGCGCTCGCACGCAGCGTATTTTTCAATCAGCTTGTCGTAAATGCACGCGGCCTTCCGGTTCGGGTGGATTTCACTGTTGGGAACAGGCCGGGTGAAACCGGCGGCGACGTTTTCCCAATTTGGTTTTTGGCCGGCGGCGACCAGCCAGCCGTGCGCGGCCTGCAACGCGGCACCCAGCGCGGCGCTCTTGGAAATTTCGATGCGCAAAACGCGGCAGTTCATGACGTCGGCCATGACCTGTAGCAGCGCCAGGTCGTTTGACGCGCCGCCGGTTGCATAGATGCAATCCGGTTTTACTTTCATCCATTCCGAGTGCCGCCGCATGGACATCATCTGCGCCTCGAAAATTGCACGGCAATTTGCGGCGGCGTTTTTTTCGTCCAGGTCAAAACGGTGAATGCCCGGCCGATTCACGCGCGGAACGATTTCAGCTTCGAACCACGGCAGCAGAATGCCGCCGTCATTGCCGGGTTTCGTCGTGGCGAGGAGCTGGCCGAAGGTTTTCCAGTCCTTGATGCCGTAGTGTTCGCGGATTTTTTCGCGAGCGAGCGAGCCGTTTTTGAAACAAATCAGCGTCATGTAACCGCCCGCCGGCGAGCCGAACACATGGCCTTCGCCGCGCCCGTCCACACGGCAGTTTTTCATCGTGCCGAAATAGGTGTCGCTGGTGCCGAGGCTGACGGCGGCCATGCCTTCGCGAATCAGGCCAAGTCCGATGACGCTGGCCGGATTATCGCCCGTCCAGACGGTCGCCTGGGCTTCGGGATTAAGCCCGTATTTCTTCACGAAATATGGGCTGACGCTGCCGATGACTTCACCGGATTTTGCAAGGGGCGGCAGTTTCTTTTTCAAATCCGGCGCGGTCGCCTTGAGCGCGTCCGCGAGCCAGATTTTTTTGCGGATGTCCATGAGGTTCATCCCCGCGCCGTCGCCGTGATCCATCGGCGCGATTTTTCCCGCGAACAACGACGCCAGGAACGAGCTGACGAGGGCGATGCCGGCGGTTTTCGCGTAGGCCTGCGGCTCGTTTTTGTAAAACTTGCGGATTTGCGGGCCGGTGAAACGCTCGAACGTGTCCGAACCGGTCTTTTGCGCGGTGGCCTTGATGCCGCCGAGTTTTTGGCGGATTTCGGCGCATTCTTCGGCGGTCGAGGAATCCATCCAGATGGGCGAGGTTTTGCGCGAGAAAACGGCGCGGAGATTTTCGACCAGGGATTTTTTTGGATTCAAATTCGCGAGCGCGGAATCAATCCGTTCGTTGAAATAGACCGAGCCGTGCTGCTGTCCGCTGCCGCTGATGGCGAGGATTTTATCCAGCGGCACGCCGTCGTTTTTCATCTGGGCGAAGAGCAAATCCAGCGCTTCCGCCCACATCAACGGCGGACTGTGTTTGACGAGCGGGTCGGCATTAGGCAGCACGCCGTTTCGGGTTTGATAACGGGGCAGGGCGCGGTCAAAGTTCAGCGACTTTTCATAAACCACCTTGCGGTGGTCGCAGTCAATGACCACCGCACTCAAGCTTTGCGTGCTGGAATCGAGTCCGAGGAAAAGTTTGGCCATGATTCTAAATGTTTTGCGCGGCGCGTTTTGTCTTCAGTAGAAACTGCAACCCACTGGCCGTCAAGCGGAAGCCGCGGGCGCCGGAAATTAAAATTGCCATGCGCCGCGCCGCCGTTAATTTCAAGCGCGTAACCAGGTCATATTGCCCATGAATTTTTCCATTGAACACGTGGCCGTTCCCGCGGCTGATCCCGCGACCTTGAAAAACTGGTATGTGCGCGTTTTGGGCGCGCGGGTGATTTGGGACAAGAGGCAAACACCTCCGTCATTTTTAATCGCACTGGGCGGCGCCTGGCTGGAAATTTACGCGGCGGAGAAAGATTTTGCCGGACGCGGTGACAACCATCTTGCGGGCTGGCGTCACGTGGCGCTACGCGTGGATTCGCTCGCGGCGGCGAAAACCGAACTGGAGAAACGCGGCGTGGATTTTACGGAAGAAATCCGGCCGGCCGGCGGCGGCGGGCGCGTTTTGTTTTTCAAGGATCTCGAAGGGAATTTACTTCATCTGGTCGAGCGGCCGGTGGATTCGCCGCTCGGTAAAAAGTGATTGAGCGACGAGCAATCATATTTTTCCACCGGACGAAAAAACGGGATGTCGGTGCAATAGCGAGAATGAGTCATTTTGCCCGAAGAAGGAGCACGGGCACGCTGATCCGATGCTGAACGCGACTGGCGGTTGAGCCAAGAAAGATGTCCGCGATAAGGCGGTGTCCGTGCGTGCTCATCGCCACCAGGTCGCAACCTTTTTGCGCGACCCATTTCACGATTTCCTTCGGCGGATCACCATAAGCCAGTTCCGCCTCGGCGGGAATGCCGGCAGATTGAAACTCTGATAAAACCCTGTTCAAATAGGCGGTATCTTCGGTGATCTCCGGGCTGACCGCGTCTGATCCAAAGGTTCGTGCGGCCCAGCCATCGGCTACATGCAATAATATCACACGGCTTTGCGCAAATTTGGCAAGCTGTTTGACATGTTCGATAATGGCACGGTCGGTTGGTGTACCGTCCACCGTTATGAGAATGGTCTTATACATACGTCAGCCTTTCTTAGTTTATCCGCCGCCTTTGATAACCTGCCAAGCCTGTTTCACGGCATCCGGCAGACCGTAAAAGTCGAAGGCCGTGATCAGCAACGCCGAGCCCCAACCGGCGATGAGCAGGAACCAGCCCAATTGCCATTGGCCCATCCGCCGGCGGGAACTGGCGATGTGCAGCAGTGGAAACATCGCAAACGGAAGCTGGAACGACAGCACCACCTGGCTCAGGACGATTAGATCGTTGATGTTATTGGCCCCGCGGATGCCGATATAGATAGCCGTAGGGATAATGGCCAGCGAGCGGGTGATGAGCCGTCGCAACCAAGGTTTGATTCTCCAGTGCATAAAGCCTTCCATTACCACCTGGCCGGCCAGCGTGCCGACAATGGTGGCGCTTTGTCCACTGGCCAGCAGGGCGACGGCGAAAAGCAGACTTGCGGCCGCCGTGCCCATCAGAGGCGCCAACGTCAGGTTGGCCGCTTGGATCCAGTCGGTGTTGTCATTAAACTGGACGACTGGTCCGCCGGCGACGGTGACGCTGGTCTTGCCGAAAAAGACAATTGCGGCCAGCACCAGAATGGCGGCGTTGATCAGGAAAGCGACCGACAGGTTGCCGATGACGTCAAAGGTGTTGAAGCGGATCGCCTTCCGGATGGATTCGTCGTCCTTCTGGAATTTGCGGCTCTGCACCAGGGCCGGGTGCAGATACAGCACGTGCGGCATAACCGTCGCGCCGATGATCCCGATGGCCACATAAACCATGTCAGCCGAACTCAAAGTGGGCGTGAACATCGCCCGGCCCATTTCCAGGAAACTGGGATGCGTCTGCGGCAGAATAAAAATCTCGATGAAGTAGCAAGCTCCGATGGTCGCTACCATTAGCAGCACCACCCCTTCAATCATCCTCATGCCCAGCCTTTGCAACGCCAGCAACAACAACACGTCGGCACCCGTGATGATGACTCCCCAAAAAATGGGGATATGGAACAACATATTCAGCGCCACAGCGCCGCCTAGGACTTCGGCCAGGTCGCACGCGATGATCGCAACTTCCGCCATGAGCCAGTTGGGCACGCGCGTCCACTTGGGGTACCAATCATAGCAGCACTGCGCCAGGTCGCGCCCGGTCGCTATGCCGAGCCGCGCGGCGATAATCTGCAGGAAAATCGCCATCAGGCTGGCTAGGCCGACCACCCAAAGCAGTCCGTATTTGAACTGGGCGCCGCCCTGGAGATCGGTTCCCCAGTTGCCAGGATCCATGTAGGCTACGCTGACCAAAACCGCCGGGCCAAAGTAGGCGGCTATTTGCTTCCAGAAACCGGCCTTATGATGGGGCACATTTACGCTGTTGTGCATTCCTTCCAACGACACGGCACCAAGGTGCGAAGAAGCCACAGTGACGACGCCCTTCGCCGGTTCATTGAAGTTCGTGGGTGTGTTGTTCTCTTTACTCATAGATTCTTATTCGTTTTTTAAAATCTCACGGTAATTCCGCAAAACGGATTGAAATCAGCCGCCGCACGCGTCACACCAAAGTAGCAGTCCAAATCAAGTTGGATATTTTTAGTCACAAGATATTCCAGGCCGGTGTCCGCCGTTCCCACCCAGCTTGAATGACTTTCCGTGGTGAAGTTCCTATAAAATTCCACAAACCCGCTCAACTTTTCTATGATCTGATGATCTAGGCTGGCGGAAGCGATGAATTCTTCGTGATAGCCGTCGTTGTCGGCATTTTCAATAATACTGACCGCCGTTTCCAAACTCAGGTCGAAATCATGCGGCAAGCTCACCGCCAGCGGGAAGATCACGCCGCCTTCGACCTCGTTATTTTCAA
>JBEKZT010000098.1:0-7259 GCA_049509595.1 Verrucomicrobiota bacterium | reverse complement strand
CGGGAAACGTCCTTTCTTCTGACGCTGCCGGTTTCAACCCAGACGATTTTCCGCTGGAAATTCATCGAGTCCACAATACTCGCGTCGTGGGCGTTTTTATTTTTAATCGCGCCGCTGCTGGCGGCGTTCGGTTTGGTTCGCGGCGTGCCGTGGCATTTTTATATCGCGACATTTTTTCTGATCGTGTTGTTCATCGTGTTGCCGGGCGTCTTGGGCGCGTGGCTGGCAATCTTGATCGGCAGATTTTTGGACCGGCGCAATTTTCAAATCGCGATGGTTGGAACCGCGATCACTTTACTAGCACTGGCGGCGTTTTGGTGGAGGACACAATCGGTGGACAACGACCTGCTCGACAAACGCACACTTGAAGCGCTCGACCAATTGCTCGGGCGAACGCGGTTCACCCTGTTTCCATTTCTGCCGAGTTATTGGCTGTCATCGGCTGTGCTGCAATGGGCGGAAGGCGTTCTGCGCGGCGCGGCGTTTTTCGCGCTGGTGTTGTTAAGTCACACGTTGTTTTTCGGCGGGCTGGCGTTCACGCGCTTCGGCAATCTGTTTTATGACACGGCATCCGCAGTGCAAAGCCGCGCGGGCAGTGGGTTCAAATTAAATTTTCTAAATGCCAGACAAAAACCCGGCCTGCTCGAAAAAGTTTTTGCGAAATTTTTCTGGCTCAAGCGCGATAATCGCGCACTGGCCGTCAAAGATTTGCGAATGTTCTGGCGCGACACGACACAATGGGGGCAATCCGTCATGTTTTTTGGATTGCTCGGCGTTTACATCATCAACCTGCGCAATTTCACACACCAATTGACCAGTCCGTTTTGGATCAACCTGGTCGCCTTCCTTAATCTCGGCGCCTGCTCGTTCAATCTTGCCTCCGTAACGACGCGGTTTGTGTTCCCGCAATTTTCGCTCGAAGGCCGGCGTCTGTGGATCATCGGAATGTCGCCGATGGGATTGGCGCGCGTCGTCAAGACCAAATACTGGCTCGCCAGCGCGCTCTCGCTCGTCGTCACGCTCGGCCTCATCATACTTTCATGCTACTTGCTGAAAATGTCGTGGGAGCGCGTTGCATTTTTCGGTGCGGTCGTAAGTGTGATGACATTCACCCTCAACGGCCTCGCCGTTGGCCTCGGTGTTTTGTATCCAAACCTTAAAGAAACAAATCCGAACAAAATTGTCAGCGGCTTCGGCGGCACGCTGTGTTTCGTGTTGAGTTCGGTTTACATCCTTGCGGCCATGACTTTGTTCTTGCTGGGCGGAGCAGGATTGCATTCGCACATCGTCTGGGCTGCCGCCAGCATTATCGCGTTCGTGCTGCTGTCCATTGTCATCGGCTGGCTGCCCATGAAATGGGGACTGCGACAACTGAAAAACTTTGAGGCGTAAATTTATTCGCGCGCGAATCGTTCAAGCGCCTCAAACAAAACCGTTGCATCGGCCAAATGAGTTTTACCGCGGCGCGTCACCAAACCAAAGCCGCTGCCATAAGCCGGTCCATTGGCAACGCACGCGTCGGTCGAACATTCAACAATTTGTTTGCGGGCGGCGGCAATTGCCTTTGTGCGCTTGCCGTCGCTTTCAAACTTCCAGCCGATGATTTTTGTTTTCGGAAACCATTCGCGCAATTCGGTGATGATTTTCGGCGTCGGCACAAGTTCAGCGAGCAAATTTCCTTGTCGTGTGGCAATTTTTTTAGCCAGTTTAATTTCCGCCAATTTGTCGGATTCGTTTGCCGCAAAAATTTTCCCGAAGGCGAAATCGCTCACCGCCGCCGCATGGAAAACTGCATCAACAGATTTTGCGGATAAAGTTTTCAATTTTTCCCGCAAGTCCGCCGTCGTCGTGAAAAATTCGACGCACTGCGCCTTTTGTTCGCCGCAATAAGTCACCTGCTCGCCAACAAGCAGCTTAACTTTATGCCCGCGCGTCGCCAGAAAATTGGCTAGTTCCGTGCCGAGCCGGCCCGTGGAAAAATTCGTGAGCCGCCGGACTTCATCCAGCGGCTCAAACGTCGGCCCGGCGGTGACGATGCAATCCATTCGGTGAAATTAACCACCAAGACACCAAGGCACAAAGAAAAAGCAAAACTTGGTGTCTTGGTGTCTTGGTGGTTAAAATGAGATTCGCACATGAGCAAAATTGTCGGCATAGATTTGGGCACCACGAATTCACTCGTCGCCATAGTGGATTCGGGAATTCCGTTCGTCATCGCGGATGCCAATGGCCAGCGCCTCACCCCGTCCGTCGTGCATTTTCCGCCGGCGACCGCCGAACCGATTGTTGGTCACGAGGCAAATCGCGTGCGCGTTTTGAAACCGGCGGATACGGTTTATTCCGTCAAACGCTTCATCGGCCGGCGCGGCTCGGAAATTTCCGACGAGGAAAAATCCGTGACGTTTCCGGTCAACGCCGAAAATTCCGGCCCGGTGACGATTCCGATCCACGGCAAAAATTATTCGCCCGAGGAAATTTCCACCGAAGTTCTGAAAAAATTGAAACGCGATGCGGAAATTTATTTTGGCGAGTCCGTCACACGCGCGGTCATCACCGTGCCGGCTTATTTTAATGACGCGCAGCGCAATGCGACCAAACGTGCTGGTGAACTCGCCGGTTTCACCGTCGAGCGAATCGTCAACGAGCCGACCGCTGCCGCACTCGCCTACGGTTTGGACAAGCTCAAAGAAAAGTCGAAAATTGCCGTTTTTGATTTGGGTGGCGGCACATTTGACCTTTCGATTTTGGAATTGAACGAGGGCGTTTTTCAAGTACTCGCCACAAACGGCAACACCCGCCTCGGCGGCGACGATTTGGACAAACGTATTGTGGATTTTCTCGTTCAGAAAATCAAAGCCGCCCACAAAATAGAATTTTCTCCGCCCGTGCTTTCGCGCATCCGCCAAGCCGCCGAAATTGCGAAAATAAAACTGTCCACGGAAATGGAAGTTGAAATCACGTTGCCATTTCTCACACCGAATTTCAGCTTCAGTTACAAACTCACGCGCGCCGAGTTGGAAAATCTCACACGTGATATCATCTTGCGAACACGAACATATTGTCTTTGCGCTTTGGCGGACGCGAAGCTCGAAGCCAAAGATTTGAATCAAATCATTTTAGTCGGCGGCCAGACACGAATGCCGCTGGTCCGAAAATTTGTCAGTGAACTTTTCAGTTGCGTGGAATTTGAAGAACAACGTGGTGGAATCCGGCTCGGAACTGAATTTCACAAAGCCGGCGGGCCGCAACTCAACACGTCGCAAAATCCCGACGAAGCCGTGGCGCTGGGCGCGGCGATTCAGGCGGAGATTTTGTCCGGCGGCTTCAAAAATGTTTTACTGCTGGATGTCACTCCTCTTTCGCTCGGCATCGAGACGTTCGGCGGTCTGATGAATGTTTTGATTCCGCGCAATTCAACCATTCCGCTAAAGGCCGGCGAGATGTTCACGACGGCGGTGGACAATCAACGTTCGATGCTTATCCACGTTTTGCAGGGCGAGCGTGAGCGCGCGCAGGACAATTGGAGTTTGGGCAAATTCACGATTGATTTTGAATCCGCGCCGCGAGGCGTGCCGCGCGTTGGTGTTCAATTTGAAATTGACGCGAATGGAATTCTTCACGCGCTCGCGCGCGACATTAAAACCGGCAACGAAAAAATCGTCGAAATGAAATCCGCCGTGGACGTGGACGATTCGGCAGTTCAAAAAATGGTCGAGGAATCTGTTGAACACGCTTTTGAAGATTTGTCCGCGCGCCAGTGGATTGAGGCGAAATTGCGCGCGAACGAAACACTCATGGCCACAAGGAAGGCACTTGCGAATTGCGCAAACGAAATTGAATCGGATTACCGCGAGAAAATTGAATTTGCCGCGCGCGAAGCGGAATGGGTTCTGGCTGCCGAAAATTCAGAAGCTGGCGCAGGCGATTTGAAGAAATTGCAAGCGACGATGGCCACGCTGGATGAAATTACCAAACCGCTTGCCGATCTTCTGATGGATAAAACGATGGAGACGATGCTGCGGAAACGAGGCCTGATTCAGGGGACTGAAAGTTAAAACGAACCGATTTTCGGACTGTTCAATAGCCATAAGAACCCGATGATTATTGCAAGAATGATGACGAGAAAAAGAATCGTTAAAAACAAAACGGGGCTTCGCGGTCCGGGCGGGCGCGATTTTCCACTGCGGCGCGGCTTGTTGCTCATTTGTTCAGGATTTCGCAAATCGGCACACGCGGCAAGCGGATTCTAAATTTCATTTGAACAGCCATCCAAGCAGCGGTGCAATGGCAACGCTCGGCAGAAAATTCGCCAGTTCGACTTTGCGAATTTCAAAAATCACCAACGCCGCCGCGCAAGTAATGAAGCCGCTCACCGCGTTGACTGAACCAACCAACTTATACGATTCTAAAAACGGCTGCACGTAAAACCGGCAGGCGAACGCGATTATGCTCAGAGAAATAAAAACAGGAATTGCGGACAACATTGCCGGCCATCGGAAAATTCTCACGAAGCTTACCATCGCTAATCCGTCCATCACGGCTTTGATAGCCAACAGCCAAAAGTAGCCGGACAGTCCGTCTGTCACCGCCCCAATCAAACCCAGCGGTGCAGCGCAAAACAAAATGGCGCAGGCAGTGAAACCGTCGCGGGCCTTTCGAGTCCTCTTTGATTGTGCGGATGCGATTGTCTTGCTGGCGTGACGTCCCAGGTAATTTGAAATTTTTTGCAGGCACAAGATTTCGCCAAGCAAGCTACCAATTGTCACCGCCAGGAGCGCGGCGACGATTTGTTTTAATTTGGCTGAAAGATGCAGCTCGGTGTTGCTCAAAATGCCCAGCCAAACGAGGCGCAGCCCAAAAAAAACGGTCAACGTGCCAAGCGCATTCTTAAAATAATTTTGCACACGCGGTGAAAGCGGTTTATAACTTGCTAGCCCAAACAAACCGCCTATCAAGATGCCGATTGCATTGAGTGATGCGCCAGTCACGTGCTGACTTAAGCATTGTTCCGACAAACTACAAGTCTGAAAATTTTTGCAAGAATAGCTTAAGCCTGTTTTACTTAAAAAAACAAATGGCTGATGCAAAAATTAATTCGCAAAATCCTTGGGCGTGGATTCCGACGCTCTATGTCGCCGAAGGATTTCCTTACGCGCTAGTGATGTCGGTCTCCGTCGTGCTTTACAAAAACCTCGACATATCGAACGCGGCCATCACGTTTTATACGAGCTGGCTGGGGTTGCCGTGGATCATCAAACCGCTCTGGAGTCCGCTCGTGGACATCTTGAAAACGCGGCGGCAATGGATCTGGGCGATGCAATTTTTTCTTGGCGCGATGCTCGCGGGCGTGGCACTGACGATTCCCGTGCCGCATTTTTTCCAACTGACACTTGCATTTTTTTGGCTGCTGGCGTTCGGTTCGGCGACACACGACATCGCGGCAGACGGTCTTTACATGCTTGCGACGACAGAACATGAACAATCTTTTTTTATGGGGTTTCGCAGCATGTTTTTCAATGTCGGCAAGCTTTCCGCGCAAGGTGGCCTGATGATTCTAGCGGGTGAATTGCAAAAGTGCACCGGCAGTTTTGTGTCGGCATGGGCCATCGCGTTTGCGCTCGCCGCCGGAATTCTACTTTGCCTGGGCGTTTATCATCGTCGCCTTTTGCCGCATCCGGCGATTGACCGAGTGGTCCGCGAAGATTCGGTCGCGCGATTTTTCAAGGACTTTTTCGTCACGTTCGGGACGTATTTTCAGAAGCCGCAAATTGTCGCGATGCTGTCCTTCATCCTGCTCTACCGGCTGGGCGAAGCACAGTTGCTGAAAATGTCCCAGTTATTTCTGCTCGATCCGCGTGCCCTTGGCGGATTGGCTTTGACGACGCAACAAGTCGGTTTCTTCTATAATATTATCGGTCTGGCCACGTTCATTCTCGGCGCGTTGTTGGGCGGATTTGTAGTGGCCCGGCACGGATTGAAATTCTGGCTGTGGCCGATGCTGCTCGCGATTCATCTGCCGGACGCGGTTTTCATCTGGCTCGCCTATGCGCAACCAGAAAATCTGTTCACCATTGGTGCTGGCGTTGCCGTCGAGCAATTCGGCTACGGTTTCGGTTTTACGGCGATGCTGCTTTATATGATTTGCATCGCGCGCGGTGAACATCGTACGGCGCATTACGCGATTTGCACGGGTTTCATGGCGCTGGGCATGATGCTGCCGGGAATGTGGAGCGGAAAATTGCAGGAAATTCTTGGCTACCCGCACTTTTTCGTGTGGGTAATTCTGGCGACAATTCCAAGCTTCGTCGTTGCAACGAAAATTCCCTTGGACGCTGAATTTGGGAAAAGGAACCGTGCGAATTGAATTGCTTTGAACGCGCCAACCTTTCCAGAATCAAAGTTTACATGAATTCGATTTGCTTTAACCGCTGGTGCCGGATTTTTCTTTTCGCGTTGTTCGCTGGCGCATCGGTGTTTGATTTTCCTTCAAACGCACGCGCACAATTTACGATCATCAATCGTCCGCCCGCGCCGCGCCGTGCGAGCATCATTTTCATCCAATGCGACGGTCTCGGCTATGGCGATTTGAGTTGTTACGGCCAGACGAAATTCCAAACACCGAACCTAGACAAGCTTGCCGCCGAGGGCATTCGCTTCACAAATTACCACGCCGGCGACGCGGCAAGCTCGCCGTCACGGGCGGCATTGTTACTTGGAAAAGATTCGGCGCATTTGAATCAACGCGCAGATGTAGACGTGCCATTGGCGACAAATGAAATCACTGTAGCGCAAATTCTGAAACAATCCGGCTATCACACCGGTTTGATTGGTGAATGGAATCTGGGCGATGAAACCTCCGCAGGCGCGCCGTGGAAAAAAGGTTTCGATGAATTCGCCGGTTATTTCGATTCAAGTGACGCGGAAAATTATTATGCCGACTATATTTGGCGTTATGATCCACCACATCTCACGTCCGCAGGGTTTCAGGGGAAAGAAATGTTGTATCCGAATACCGACGGAAAATCGGGGCAATACATTCCTGATTTGTTCACCAAGGCGGCAATCAATTTCACCAAAAACAATCAGCCCGACCAATTCAATCACTATCGACCATTTTTTCTTTTGCTGAATTTTTCGATCCCGCACCCAAATACCACCGAAGCCAGCCGCACCGGCAACGGAATGCAAGTGCCCACGGACGCGCCTTACTCGGACGAATCCTGGCCGCAGCCCGAAAAAAACCGCGCCGCAATGATTGC
>JBEKZT010000097.1:0-7274 GCA_049509595.1 Verrucomicrobiota bacterium | reverse complement strand
CAATGTGTTTTGTGATTTTCAAATTCCTGCAGTGAGTCGCAGAAGAAATTTTGGCACAAAAGATGTGCCAACTGTGTCAGAAATTCACTTTCTCAATCCCGATAAAAAGCCCCAAGCATTTTCGCTCGGGGCTTTCGTTGAGGAAAAAATTCAGTCAAACGCGTGACCCGCGCAACAAAGCACGTCCTTGATTTTGTGCCGGACAAGTTCCTTCACTTTCGTTCGCGCCGGGGCAAGATATTTGCGCGGATCAAATTCTTTGGGATTTTCCCAGAATACTTTTCGGATCGCCGCCGTCATGGCCAGCCGTAAATCCGTGTCAATGTTCACCTTCGTGCAGCCCGTGCGGCGCGCAACTTCAATATCGGCTTCCGGCACGCCTGCCGTGTCTTCGCCCATCTTGCCGCCGTATTTATTGATTTCGACTGCCAAATCTTTCGGCACACTTGAAGCACCGTGCAACACGAGCGGATAATCTCCCATGCCCGCGTCCATCAACGCCTTCTTGATCGCCTTCAACCGTTCCAAATCCAAATGCTGTTCGCCTTTGAATTTGTAAGCGCCGTGAGAATTTCCAATCGCCACCGCCAGCGAATCGCAGCCGGACTGCTTCACGAAGGTCACCGCTTCGTCGGGATTCGTGTAATGCCCGCTCGTGGAATGTCCGCCACCTTCCTCGCCTTCATCAAACTGCGCGCCAACCAGATGGCCGAGTTCCGATTCCACCACACAATTATGTTTGTGCGCGTAATCCACGACCTTTTTCGTAATCTCGACGTTTTTCTCAAACGGCTCGTGGCTCGCGTCAATCATCACACTGGTAAACCCTTCGTCAATACACTCCTTGCACAACTCGAACGTGTCGCCGTGATCCAAATGCACTGCGATTGGAATCGTGGACAAACTCACCGCCGCCTCGATGAGTTTTTTGAGATAGACCGGATTGGCATATTGGCGCGCGCCCTTGGAGATTTGCAGCATCACCGGTGCTTTTTCCTCTTCGCACGCCTCAATGATGGCCTGAAGCAATTCCATGTTGTTCACGTTGAACGCGCCGAGCGCATATTTGTCTTTCAACGCCTTCGCAAAAAGTTCCCGCGTATGTGTTAATGGCATAAATTTTTAATCCAATTTTTTCGACAGCCAAAAAAGATAGCCCAATCCGTTCAAAAGGAAATAAAAATTACGGCCTCCAATCACTAAGCACCGGTGAATTGCGAATCACGATATTTTTGACCGAATCAAATTTAGCGGCGGTCACACCAGCAGCGAGTTGCGCCTTGAAGTTGTCAATTTCCAATCCGTCCACGTCCACGCATTGGATGGCGGGTCGCAAATCTTCCGTTTCAAAACTCGTGTGGATGTTCGCCAGTTCAAGATCACGGACGTGTCGCGCAAAAAGTCCATAAGCGGGCATGACGCCGCTCGGTTCGGGATAACCGGTGCCAAGTTCCTTGGGAACGTTGTGGGCTTGTTTCCGTGTGCCGCCGCCCTTGAAAACGAGCCGGATATTTTCCAGGCGGATGTCTTCAATGGGCTGTTCCGGCAGGCCGGCAATCTGGATGCCGCTTTGTCGGTCAACGCCCGTAGCGACGACATTGGAAATCAAAATGTTTCTGATGCGGCTTAACGCAGTCACGTCCGGGCCGCGATCGCGATTGCCAGTGGTGATGTAAATCGGATAACCCACCACGTCCATCATGGCGAGGTTGTTGATGGTGATGTTTTCCAGAATGCCGCCGTCCACTTCTTCGAGTGCTAGTCCTTTGCATTCGCGAAAGGTGCAGTTGGCTACGGTGACGTTGCGAAAGCCGCCGTTGGATTCGGTGCCGAATTTGATGCGACCATTGCCCCGCGCTGGCTGCATGGTTCCATCAAGCAAAGTGCCTTCTCTGAAACCGGAAACTTGACAGTTTATGATGGTCAGATTTTCTGTGATGACATTCCGGCCCAGCGCTAAACTGCTCTTGGGGCAAATGCCGTCGTCGTTGGGTGAATTGATGCGGCAATTGGAAACCATCGTGTTGCGGCAGCAATCAATGTCAATGCCATCGCGGTCGGTGTCCATCGTCACATTGTCCACCGTCAGGTTGTCACAGCCGGTGGCGAGCACCGCAAACCAGCCGCCGTGATATATGGTGAAATCGCGCAACCGCACGTTGCGGCAAAGTTTGAGTGCGATGGATTTGTTGGCCGTGACGGGCGGCGCAACCTTTGAGTCGTGTTCCAGACCGCCGCCGTTGATCATGCCGGGGCCGGTGATGGAGATGTTGGTCAGGTTCTCGCCCCAAATCAGGCTGTTGTGAAAATAAGTATGGCCGGCGTCCTGATAAGCATGACCTTCAAAAGGTTCCGCCGGGTCGTAGGCGTTGAGACTTTGCGGTGCGCCCAGAATGACTGCGCCAGCATCGAGATACAAATTGATGTTGCTCCTCAGATGAATGCTACCGCTTAAATAAGTTCCAGCGGGAACAAAAACCGTTCCACCACCGGCTTGTGCCGCCGCCTGAATCGCCTGATCAATGGCCGGACTGTCCAGATTTTTACCGTCGCCGATGGCACCGAAATCACGAACGTTGAAAACAGTTTTTCCATCCGGCGAAGCAAAAGCCGACAGGAGAAAAAACAAAGAAATGAAAATAACTAGCGTGCGTAATTTCATTTTTCGATTTTGACTAATTTATCGAAAGCTGACAACCGGCGGCGAAATTCCGCACAGCCTTTGGCAGCGTCCGGCGCGTTAAGAATGGCCGAAACAACACAAACGCGTTGTGCACCCGCAGTCAGAACCTCATCGATATTTTCCAGATTGATGCCGCCAATGGCGAACCACAGAATGGTTACATTCGCCGCCGCCCAGCGGACATACTCGAGCGTCACGGCTTTCGCGCCCGGTTTTGTGCCCGTCGCAAACACCGGACCGATGGCAAGGTAATCCGCGCCAGCGGCCAAAGCGCGTCGCGCCTGCGTGGGCGAATGGGTTGACAAACCAATTTTAAGTTTTGAGTTCGATGTTTTGAGTTCGGAAATTTTCTTATGTCCGGCATCGAAAAAATCCTCCTGTCCCAGATGACAAAATTCCGCGCCGAGGTCGCGCGCGATTTCTAGGCGGTCATTGATGACCAGGCCGACGTTTGCGCGTTTTGTGATCGGCAGGATTTTTTCCGCCAACCGTCGAATTTCTACAGGTGAAGAATTTTTCGCGCGGAGCTGGATCAAGTCCGAACCTCCGTCGCAAAGTTGCTGTGCGACAATTTCCGGAGCACGGCCATTCAGATAGGCCGTGTCCACGAAAGTGTAAAGCCGGCAATCAACGAGCGGTTTCATCGGGTTTTTGCGAACATCATTTTCCAAAATGTCTCTGACTGAAAGATGAATTTGCCGAATCGCGTTTGCAGTATCGGCGAAAACATCAGCCATTGCAGCCAATTTGCCCAGCACAAACGCTGTGAAAAATTTCCATCGCACGCACGCGCAATTTTTTGTTGCGCTTCGTTCCAGAAAATTTCGCCGCGACTGAAAGCGGTGAGCGGTCCGACGGCCAGTTGCGCCGATTCAAACGCGAGTGACATCCCGTTGCCCGTGACCGGCGGAATCATCGTCAGCGCGTCGCCAATGTAACATTTGGATTTTTCGGAAGCGCGTTGCGGTTGCAGAGACAGACCGGCGACGGAACAAAATGAATCTTCAACAAATTCCGCGTGCGCAAGCCGTTCGTTCAGAGCGGTTCCAGAATTTCCGCGCAACAAATCAAAGCCGTTTTGTTGCGGCGGGCTGGGACTGTTTCGCCGGAATAAACCGCAGACATTAACTTCTCCGGCGTTCAACCGGCAAAGGCCGACGTAGCCATTTTCGAAAACATGCATTTCCAAATCGGCGGCAGGCGAAACATTTCGCGCGTGCGCCTTCAAACCAAACCAGCGCCAGCCGTTTTCCGTCGGTTGCACGCGCCGTCCATTCGCGCGCACAACGCCTTCGCCAGATTCGTCCTGCCGTCGTTCACCCGTCCGCAGCTCGCCGCCCAGTTTTTGAAATTCGTCCGCGAGTAGTTTGTCCATGACGAAACGCGACAGGCAAAGCGTGGGCGACGGCAATTCGCGAACGGGCGATTTTGAATTTTTGGAAAAGAAAATCGCCGAGCGCGCCTTAATTGCGCCGGCGTGCAGTATTTTTTCCTTCAATTCAAGCGCGCTGAGAATTTCCAGCCCGCGGCCACTGACAAATTCGCCGCAAACGCGGTGACGCGGATAATGCCCAGCTTCAAAAACGGTAACGGGAATTTCCTTTTTCCGCAAGGCGATCCCAAGCGTCAATCCGGCCAGGCCGCCGCCGACGATTCGAACTGGTTTGGGCGCGTGCATTTCACGAAATTTTTTGCGCCACGAACAAATGGCTGAACAGACCAGCCCGACGCTCAGTCAGCCGCCAGCTTTTATTATCCGGCCAGAGCGCGGAAATTTCCTTGCGGACAAATCCTGCACGAATGCTGGCCGCGGCGTCGTGGCGCGTGATTTTGCTGCAACCGATGAGCCGAAGCATTTGCGCGCACGGAAACGCGAAGCGAAACCGGTGCGGTTCGACGGCGATGAACAATGTTGCGCGTCGGGAAACGGCGCGAAGCAGTTCCGTAAGCCGCGCGTCCTCAAAATGGTGCAGAAATAAATTGGCGACGACGATTTCACAGGAATTTTGCGTTTGCGCCCAGTCAAAAACATCGGCAACGACGAATTTTGAGTGCCAGCCGAATTTCGCAAAAGCGACGAGTGTTTCTGCGGAAACGCTTTCTTTGCAATCGAGTAAAGTTGCAGTGACGTCCAGCCACTGCGGCGCCATTTTTCGCGCGACCCTCAGAAGAAAATTTCCATCGCCTGCACCGAGTTCGGTGATTTGCTTTGGCACGCCAGGAAAGTTTTGCTGCAAAACTTTGGCTATGATTGCAACGTTGCCCATCCAGGAATTGACGCGGCGCAAATCGCGGCGCGAACGGAGTGCGCGCGGATCATCCGGCGGCAATGTGTCCAGAAATTCAGATTCAACAACCCGCTTCATGAACTTTGCACCTTCAACAATGCACCATGACAACTGAAGCCCGCGCCGAATGAGGACATCCACCACAAACCGTCCGGTACTGAATCGTTCAAAGCGTTTTGCAAAACGAAAAAGATGGTCGAGCTGCTGACGTTGCCAAATTCGCGCAGAATAGCGGCGCTATGGCGGATGTCGGACTCGGTCAAGTTAAGCTTGTGGCGCAGCGCAAGCAGCACGTCACGCCCGCCCGTGTGCAAAATCCAGCCGGTGATTTTTTTGCGCTTCACTTTGGCGGAAACGAGTGATTTGGAAAATAATCTGGCAACCTCGTCGGCGGCAATTTGCGGAACTTGGGGCGACAAAATGTTTCGCAACATTCCATTTTTGTGGCTGAACCGCAGCGCGTCACGTTTTTCAGCCGAAAGGTTTGACGCGCAAAATTTCCATTTGACGCGGCGGCGATTCCGCAACGGCTCGTTCGAGAGAACTGCCGCGCCCGCGCCGTCGCCAAAAAGACAGGCGCTGATTAAAACGCCCGGGTCGTCGTCGAGAAAAAAAGCGGCGCTGCAAATTTCGACGCAGACAGAAAGAACTTTTTTTGCGCGACCGGCTGCAAGAATTGATTCCGCCGCGCGCAAATTCGGCAATGCCGCGCCACAGCCCTGGCCGACGAGGTCGAGCGCGAAAACGTCGGCGCGCAAACCGAGTTTTTCCCCGACGTAGCTTGTAAGTCCGGGACAAAGATAGCCGGTGCAGGTGCTGATCAACACTGCGTCCATTTCATTCGCGTCACAATTTGCATTTTTTAGCGCGCGTCTTGCGGCTTGGGTGGCCAGCGCGGGTGCGTGTTTTGTGAAACGTGATTGCAAAGCGTCCGGCGTGATTTCAAAAACTTCCGCGATTGAATCAAGTGCAAGGTGGCGCGAATCAATGCCATTGTTGCCGCAAAGGACTTTTTGGAGAATGGCGCGCGACCTCGGTTTGAGTTTTGGAAATTGCGGCGCGTTCTGCAACGCATCCCAGCATTCGCGTTGCGCGTAACTTTGCGGCGGCGTGGCAGTGCCGAGTCCAATAATGAACATGAAGAAAGGTTAACGTGCGTTGACCTCGCGCGCCACCAATGAATACAGACTTGAAACGGCCATTTGTTCCAGCCGGTGTGAATTTTTGCGGGAGTTATGACGGCGAGACCAAATAACCGAATCGCTCCCAGAATTGTTCCGGCATCATTGAAACAACGGCTGCAAGCTTGGCGAGTTGCTTCGAATCTTCAAAATCTTCGCGTTCGAGCCGAATCATATAGGCGCAGGCGCATTCGTAGGCTTCGCCGTCCACATTGACGCGTCGTGTTTGCATTCGCCCGGTTTTTGGATCAAGCATCTTCTCGAACGGAAGTGGAATCATTTTGCCGTCCACGAAACTGATGATGGCGCCGTATTTTTCGGATTCGGGTGAAAGCAAGAACTTCACCGCGCCGTATCCGAGGTTGCGCGTGTATTCCGCATCAAATGGAATTGGATCGGCGCAACGCAATTCGTAGCCGAGGTCTTTGTCAATGAAGGTCATTTTGATGCCCAGCTTGTCGAGACGCGCGGACAAAAGCTCCTTCATCAGGCGGCCAAATTCGATTTCGCCGAGGCGCAAATGGCCGTGGTCGTCGCGGATGACTTTGCCGAAGCGTTCGAGTTGTCCGTCAGGCAATGCCTTGATCAAACCCTGTTCGCCCATGGATTCAATCAAACCTTCGGCAAGAACGACGATGCCGTATTGCGAGCCTTCGGCCCGGCGTTTGATGATTGAGCCGATGATGATGTCACAGACTTCGTCAACGCTAACTTGCCGGTTGCGAAATTCTTCGGGGATGATGGCGAGCGTTGCCGCCGCCGCTTTCGCGATGCCGAGCGCAAGATGTCCCGCCGCACGGCCCATGCTAATGATAAGATACCAGCGCGATGTTGTGCGCGCGTCTTCAGCGAGATTCCTGACAATCTGAACACCATAATGCCGCGCTGTTTCAAAACCGAATGTCGGTGTCGAGCCGGGCAGCGGTAAATCGTTGTCAATGGTTTTGGGCACATGCGCCACACGGATTTTTCCGTTGCTGCGGCGTGCGACGTGGCTTGCTGAAAACGCCGTGTCGTCGCCGCCGATAGTGACGAGTGCAGTGATTCCCAATTTTTCAAATACATTGAACAAGTTCTGCATGCTCGTCTCGGATTTGGCCGGATTGGTGCGCGCCGTGCCGA
>JBEKZT010000096.1:0-7277 GCA_049509595.1 Verrucomicrobiota bacterium | reverse complement strand
CATTGAAGCTTTTGATCCCCTTGCGCCGTTCTTATACGTCGTTCAAATAAAATGCGCGGTTGCGCCACAAATAGATCGCGCCGGACGCCGCCGTCAGCGCCACCGTTATCCAAAGCGCGATTTTTGCAAACACCGGCGCCCACGGAGCAAAAACATTTTGCAACCCGACCGGCCATTCGTTGCTCGCGTCCACAACGAGCAAAGCAATGAGGGCGACCATTTGAGAAATGGTTTTGTGCTTCCCGAATTTTTCCGCGGCGAGCACGACATTTTTTGACGCCGCCAGCAGGCGCAAACCGGTGATCGCCAGTTCGCGCGCCACGATGACGATGACCATCCACGCCGCCACTTTGACGGGCGCGTTGGGATTCAAATGGCTGCTCTCGACGAAGGCGATGAACGCCGAGCAAGTCAGGATTTTGTCCGCGAGCGGGTCCATCAAGACGCCAAAATTTGTGATGAGATTGCGTTTGCGCGCGATTTTTCCATCGAGAAAATCCGTGAAACTGGCCGCACAGAAAAAAATCAGGGCGAGCGTGTCGTGGAACGGAACCGGCGCAAACAGCGCCCAAACGAAGAACACCGTCAGCACGAGACGCGAAACCGTCAGTTTGTTCGGCAAATTCATTTACGCGCCGAACTTGTCGAACATCTTCGCGTTGGCCTGCATCAGGCGGATCAAAAATTTCGATTTAAACACACCGAGCGAACCGGAGTTCGCGCCCGTCTCGGTGAAGCGTTCCAGTTTGTCCGAACCGGAACACACCGAGTGCAGCAGCACGGGCTGTGGATGCCACGAATGGCCATGCAAGGCGCACGGCGTCGAATGGTCGCCGGTGATGGCGAGCACGTCAGGTTTCATTTTCAGCAGAATCGGCAGCGCGGCGTCGAAATCTTCAATTGCCTTTTTCTTGGCGGCGAAATTTCCGTCCTCGCCGTATTTGTCCGTGTATTTGTAGTGAATGAAAAAGAAATCGTAACTGTCGTATTCCTTCAGGTAGCGTTCGAACTGCTCCGCGATCGTTTGCGGCCCTTCGATTTTTTTCATGCCGACGAGTTGCGCGAGTCCTTTATACATCGGATAAACCGCGAGGCATGCGGGCTTGAGCAGATAACGATCTTCAAACAACGGGATGTGCGGCTGGTGGGCGATGCCGCGCATGAGAAAACCGTTCGCCGGTTTTTCTTTTGCAAGCATGGGCAATGCCGCCTTGTAAAACTCGGCGATGAGTTCCGCCATTTTTTTCTGGCCGGCATTGTTTTCGTCGCGCGGATGAACCGTCGGAATCGGAAAACCTTCACGATTCGGATCGGCGTCGGTCAACGGGCCTTCGAGTCCCTTGCCGCGAAAAATGACGACAAAACGATGTTCCTTGCCGGCCTTGATGATGATTTCCGTGTCGCCGATTTTTTTGATTTTGGCCGTGAGCAACGCGCAAAGTTTTTCACAAACTTCCGTCGCGATTCTCCCAGCGCGGCGGTCGGTGACAATTCCCTTCGCGTCGAGGGTGGCAAAATTTGCCCGCGCGCAAACGTCGCCGGGTTTGAGTTCAGCACCGAGTCCAAGCGCTTCAATGACGCCGCGACCGACCTGAAATTCCAGCGGGTCATAGCCGAAAAGTCCAAGATGGCCGGGTCCGCTGCCGGGTGTGATGCCGGGCGCGACAGGAATCATGCGGCCTTGCGCAGAATCCTTCGCGAGCCTGTCGAGGTTCGGCGTCGTCGCGGCTTCGAGCGGCGTGAGGTAATTTTGTTCCTTCGTCGCGATGTCACCCAAGCCGTCGAGCACGACAAGCACGAGCTTGGCTTTGGTTTTCAGTGTCAGTTCGGAATACTGGGCGTCCAAATTCATGCACGTAATTTGCTCGCAAGTCATCGCGAGCGCAATGCGATTCCAATTGTAGCGGCGCTCTGTGAGCGTCTTCACTTTGTCAATGCGTCGGTCTGTGACCGACGCTACAATGAATTTATGGCATCACTGACTTTGCACGAATTTCATCACGGCCTCCGCGCGCAGTTCTCGGAATTGAACGCCGCGGAAGTTGTCGCGGATTACGCCGACTGGCTCGCGGAACATGCTGCGCTGCGCGCAAGCGCGGGCGTGATTGATTTAAGCTTTCGCTCGCGCATCTGTCTCGTCGGCGCGGATCGCGTCCGATTTCTGCACGGCCAGGTCACGAATGACGTTAAAAAATTGCGCGCCGGCGAAGGTTGCTACGCCGCCATCACCACCAACAAAGGCAAAATGGAAAGTGACCTGAATATTTTTTCGATCGCGGACGAACTGCTTTTGGATTTCGAGCCGGGACTAACAGATAAAATTTCCGCGCGTCTCGAAAAATTCATCGTCGCCGACGACGTGCAAATTGTGAATGCCGCGCCGCATTATGGTTTGTTGAGCGTGCAAGGACCGAAGGCGGCGGATGTGATTAACGCGCTCGGATTATTCGGGTGGGGCGAGCGTCCTCGCGAGCCGCTTGCGCCATCGACTCCCGACGGCTCGCCGGGAGTCTCGCCCCACCAGCTTCCAGTCAAACAATTTGACTCTCTGAAAATTTCCGACGCCACGCTCGGAGAAATTTATCTCGTCAACAATCCACGACTCGGCACGAGCGGATTTGATTTGTTCGTCCCGAACAATTCCCTTGGCGCGGTGGCAGATAAATTGATTGCCGCCGCGAAAGCTGTTGGCGGTCGCGCGTGCGGCTGGACGGCGTTTGAGACCGCGCGCATCGAGGCGGGCATTCCACGATTCGGCGCGGACATGGACGAGACGAACATCCCGCTCGAATGCGGCATCGAGAGCCGCGCCATCGTTTACAACAAAGGCTGCTACATCGGGCAGGAAGTGATCAACCGCATCCACAGCGTCGGCCACGTCACGCGCGAACTGCGAGCCTTGCGGCTGGCCACCAATTTGGAGCCGTTGCCAAAAAAGGGCGACAAACTGTTTCACGCGGGCAAGGAAATCGGCTACGTGACCAGCGCGGTGAAATCGCCGACGCTCAACGCGAACATCGCGCTCGGCTACGTGCGTCGCGAAGCGAATCAAATCGGAAACGAACTGACGTTGCGGACGGCGACGGGCGAAAGTCCGGTGAAAATTGTGGAGTTGCCGTTTGTAAAATCACGTCAAGACCACGCTGCCGCAATTGTGCGCTAGGCCGTTGGCAGATCTGGAGTTTTGGCGGGTTGTAGCAGTCTGGCCTGTTTGAGCAGACGGCAGAAATCTTTTTTGCTGGTGATGTGTTTCGTCCCTTCCTTGCCGCCGGGGTTAATCATGGATTTGTATTCCACTTCGAGCCGTTCAAGACGGACGATGCGGATGTATTCTTTGCCCTGTTTCCAGACCTGACCTTGGCAGAGTTTCATGGTTGGCATTATATGAATCGGACGGGCGGTTGAACAGACTAACGCCGCGACACGAACGCATTACCTTTGATATAGAACCGCAAATGCCGCCGCGCCCAATGTTTCGCGTAATCCACGCCGATGCGTGGACGCTTCACGATTAAAAATGATTCCGCTTCGTCCGGCTCGGCGATAAAAAAATTGTCGCTCAACAAATCATGACCGTTGAGTTTCTTGTCAATTTTCATCGCGCGGCAGAGCAGACCCGGCCCTTGCGTCCGGCCTTCAAGATTTTTCACCGGCTCAATGGCGCGCAACAAAACTGCAGACGCGTGGCCTTCGCGCTCGGTCACGACGTTCATGCAGAAATACATTCCGTAGATGAAATAAACGTAGGCAAAACCCGGCGGGCCGAACATGATTTGATTGCGCGGCGTCAATCCGCGCGCCGAATGCGCCGCGAGATCGTGCGGACCAAGATACGCCTCGGTCTCGACAATTTTTCCAACGCGCTCCACTCCGCGCAATTTGTGAACCAGAAATTTTCCAAGCAATTCCTTCGCGACGGCAACCGTATCCCTGTCGTAAAATGAGCGCGGCAATTTTCGCATGGCGGGATGATACCAAAAACGTTAACTAATAATCATGTCGCAAAAAATCGCCCCGATTGATGCAGGTGTCCGCATCGGCCACGTCCATTTGAAAGTCGCCGACCTTGAACGCGCGCTTAAATTTTATTGCGGCGTCCTTGGTTTTGAATTGCAGCAGCGTTTTGGTTCGCAGGCCGCGTTCATCTCGGCGGGCGGTTATCATCATCACATTGGGCTGAACACGTGGGAAAGCGCGGGCGGTTCGCCGCCGCCGCCGCGCAGCACGGGACTTTTTCATCTGGCGATTCTTTACCCGACGCGCGCATTGCTGGCGGATGCGTTGCGACGACTGCTCGCGGCCGGAATTGAATTGGACGGCGCGGCGGATCACGGCGTGAGCGAGGCGCTTTATCTGCGCGACCCGGATGAAAACGGTGTGGAACTGTATTGGGATCGCCCAAAAGAGAAATGGCCGCGCACGCCCGGCGGTGAACTGGCGATGTTCACTCGCGCGCTGGATTTGGACGGATTGTTGAAAGAGGCTCCGCAAATCGCCCGTTGATTTTACGGAGACTCCACGCAAACGCTTCAAGGTTTCAACACGCCTGCGAACACAGCGCGGTTTCGCCAGAGCAAAAACAATTCCAGCGCCGCGACGACGGACGCAAGCTGCCATCCTTCGTGATTGAGAAAAATGTGGAAGCACAGGATGTTCACAATCACCGGCGCGAGCAGCGTGAGGCCGAGCGCGGTGAATCGTCCGCTCAACACGATCAATCCGCCGACAACCTGCGTGACGGCCACGACATAAAAATAATGGCTCATAAAAAGCGCCTTCATGTAATCACCCGCAAAACCGACCGGCGGCGGAGGCATCGGGATGAAATGCAGGAACGCGTTCGAGCCGAACACGGCGAAGATGAGACCGAGCAGCGTGCGGGCGATGATGGTGGCGATTTTCATTTTTTGATTTTTGGTTGTAGCGGCGGTCACAGACCGCCGCAAGTTTATGGTTTTTTATAAATCGGCACTCACAGAGCGCCGCTACAGTTTAGTTTAGGTCGAACAAAAGCACCTGCGACGGTTTTGTCGCGGCAATCTCCAGCACTCTTTCATCGCTCACACCGACGGCGTCGCCACCGGTAAGTTTCGTGCCGTTCACGGAAACTTCGCCTTCCGCGACGTGAATCCACGCGTGGCGGCCTTTGGCGAGCGGTTGGGCGACTTTCTGCCCGGCGTCCAGTTTTGCGAACGACAAATCCGCGTCCTGATGGATCGCAATCGAGCCGTCCCGTCCGCTTTTGCTCGCGACGAGATTGAATTTTCCCGTCGGCGCGGCGGAATAATTTTTTTCCGCGTAGCGCGGCTTCACGCCTTTCGTGTCCGGCTGAATCCAGATTTGCAGCAGGCGCAGCGGTTCCGTTTTCGACGGATTGAATTCGCTGTGTTGCACGCCGGTGCCGGCGGCCATATATTGAAATTCACCCGCGCGGATGACGCGGCCGTTGCCCATCGAATCCTTGTGCTCAATCGCGCCGCTCAAGACGTAGCTGATGATTTCCATGTCGCGGTGCGGATGCGTGCCGAAGCCCATGCCCGGCATCACGAGATCGTCGTTGATCACGCGCAGGCTGCGATAGCCCATCCATTGCGGGTCGTAATAATCCGCGAAACTGAAAGTGTGATAACTGTCCAGCCAGCCGTGGCTGGCGTGGCCCCGTTCGTTTGATCGTCTAATAATTTTCATATGACAGACTATGCGCGCGGCTGGCGATTTTGTGAAATACCATGTTTCTTGCCTAACCATAACTGAAAGCTATGCTTGAAAAATGGAACTGCGCCACTTCCGTTATTTCGTCGCCGTCGCCGAGGAGGAAAATGTTTCGCGCGCCGCGTTGAAGCTGCACGTCTCGCAGCCGGGTTTGAGCCGGCAGATCCGCGATCTCGAAGACGAAATCGGTTTTCAACTGTTTGAACGCAGCGCGAAATCGCTCAAGCTCACCGCCGCCGGAAAAACTTTTTTGACCGAGGCGCGCGCGGTTCTGCAACGCGCGGAAGACGCGGTGAAAAAAGCGCGCGCGGCCATCGGCGGAACGCAGGGCGAAATCCACGTCGGTTACGCGCCGTCGCTGACGGTGCAGATTTTGCCGCTGGCGCTGCGCGCATTTCAGGAACAATTTCCCGGCGTGCGCGTGGCACTACACGATTTGTCCTCGGAAGAAATGCTCGCACAATTGGGAAGAAAAAAAATAAACCTCGCGCTTACCGCGCGTCCGCCGGAGAAAGTTTTGCGCAGTTTTTCGTTCGTCGAACTCGCGCGCTACGCGATCTGCGTGGCGGTGTCGCCGCAACATCCGCTGGCCAAGTCGCGTGCGCTCACGTTGCCGCAGGTCGCGCGCGAGCCGCTCATCGGCTTGACGCGCAAGGATTATCCCGAAGCTTACAACCGAATGGGCAAGCTGTTCGCCGCCGCCGGCAGCAAGCCGCGTTTTGTCGAGGAACATGAAGATGGCAGCAGCGTTATCGCCGCAGTCGAGGCCGGACGCGGCATCGCGCTCGTGCCGGGCAGCCTGGTGTGCGTGGTGGGCACGCGGCTGAAATTGATTCCGCTGAAGCCCGCGTTACCGCCGATTCCCGTCGGGGCGTTGTGGCGCAAGGAATTTGAAACGGAACTGGTGAAAAAATTTATTACGGCGGCAAGTGCGAAATTGCCGGAAGCGAAAATTTGAGCACGCCGACTGGAAAATTATTCTGGGATTATGCACTTGACAAACTTTCTGTTTCGTGTAGATTGTGGGCATGAAAACTAAGCCAGCGCAGAAAGACCTAACCCTGATTCAACTCTTTGACCGTTTCGGCACGGATGAGAAGGCACGCAAGCATCTTGAAGGCGTCCTTTGGAAAAGCGGCGTTATCTGCCCGCATTGCAAGTGCAATGACCAAACCAAGATTGCCGAGCGCACGGCCAATCCTGAAAAGAAAATCCGAGCCGGACTCCGTTTCTGCTCTAATTGTAAAAGCCAGTTCACCGTAACCGTTGGCACTGTTTTCGAGGACAGCAAAATCCCGCTCCGCAAATGGCTTATTGCTTGGTATATGCTTTGCAGTTCCAAAAAGGGGATTAGCTCGCTTCAATTGCAACGCAATTTGGAGCTTGGCAGCTACC
The DNA here is from genome assembly GCA_049509595.1 of Verrucomicrobiota bacterium. GTDB lineage: Bacteria > Verrucomicrobiota > Verrucomicrobiia > Limisphaerales > UBA11358 > UBA11358. Next base: position 170 of record JBEKZT010000096.1, on the reverse strand, counting down.
GCACGGCGTTATTCATGGCTCACCGCATAAGACACGCGCTGCGCGATACCGAGTTTGCTGAAAAGCTCGACGGCACGGTCGAGGCTGACGAATGTTTCGTGCCTGTTGGCACACAAAGCGAAGGCAAACGTGAGCGCAAACACGCGATGGTGTTCACAATGGTTCAACGT
>JBEKZT010000095.1:0-7301 GCA_049509595.1 Verrucomicrobiota bacterium | reverse complement strand
CCCGCGGAAATCCAGCCCCTCTTTGACGAATTGATCCGCAATGGTCTGCGCGGCACACCACGATCACCAGAAATCTGCGTCCGACTTTTGGAGGGGTTGATCCTTAAAATGTTTGATGCACGGGTGCCATTGCCAAGCCAAGACACCCTTGCTTTTTCCACTTACCAGCAATGTCGCAGTCACATCAACCAAAATTTTTTGCGACTGCGTTCATTGAAACAAATATCTGCGGAGTGTCGTATTGATGCAGCTTATCTCTGTCGGCTGTTTCAGCGTTACGATCATCAAACGCCATACCAGGCGTTAATCCGCCTCAAAATGAATTGCGCCGCTGAACGGCTTCAATCACCAGATACCATGATCAAGCAAATCGCGGAAGAAACAGGCTTTATCAACCAGTTCCATTTTTCACGGGTATTCAAATCTGTGTTTGGTCTTTCGCCAAGATCGTTTATTAAAATTCGGTAGCTGATCCGTCAAAAACATTGCAAGCCACCTAGCGAAACTTCATCGCGGTTGAGGACGTGGTCGAGCGTTAACAGCGCGACGCGACTGCCTTTTTTATTGTCGCGCCGTTTGAATGACTGCAGCAAAGGCCGGTTTTGGATGATCATTTCGGTCAAATAAAAGCGGATAGGCCGTGCGTCCGTGAACCGGCCAGTTGTTGAGCCACGAATCCCCGTCAGTCACACCCCAAAACGTCACGCGGCCGATGACGTCGCGATGTTTCACGAAAATGGAAAACAAATCGGCGTAGCGTTGCGTGAGTTTTTGCTGGACCGAATCCGGCAGGCCGCTCGCGTAAGGATTTAATTTTCCTTGCGCCGCAAAATTCATTGAAACGTCCGCGCCTTGATTTTTTGTTGGCGCGGGCAGCATGTCCAAATCCAGTTCGGTGATCATGACCTTCACGCGGAGTTGGGAAAATGCGGAAATAGTTTCGTCCACTTGATTCGTCGTCGGCCAGTCCATTTTGTAATGGCCTTGCAAACCAATGCCGGAAATTTTGACACCCTGAGACTGCAATTTTTTAATCAAGGCAATAGCGCCGTTTTGTTTCGCCGGATTTTCAAGCGAAAAATCGTTGTAATATAATTCAGCCGACGGGTCGGCTTCGTGCGCGAACTGATATGCGTAGAACAGATAATCGTCGCCGATGATTTTTTTCCACGGTGATTTGCGCAGAGTGCCGTCGTCATTCAACGCCTCGTTCACCACGTCCCAGCCGCAGATTTTTCCCTTGTAACGGCCGACCACCGTAAAAATGTGATCGCGCATCCGTGCCAGCAACGCGGCGCGGTCAATCGGTTTCCCGTCGGGTTCTTCAAAAACCCATTTCGGCGTTTGTTGGTGCCAAATCAAATTGTGGCCGACGATGAACATTTTATTTTTTACACCAAAAGCGACGTAACGATCCGCCGCGATGAAATTAAATTTTCCCGGTGCGGGATGAACCGATTCCCATTTCAAAACATTTTCCGGGCTGATGGAATTGAACTGCTGTCTGATGAGTGCGACCGCGGCGGAATTCGATTCAGAAAATTGCGATTCATTCAGCGCCGCGCCGATGAGAAAATCATTTTTGAAGGCGTCCTTCAATGTTGTGTGCGCGCAGCAGGTCGTAGCTAGCAAAATTCCCAAAAGGCCGCGCGCGCAGATTTTTTTCATAAATTTTTCAATCCTCAATTTTTTTTCTGCGGTCGGCAAGTTCGGCGGCCATTTCGTTCGTCATGCGTTTGTTGATTTGGTAGGCGATCAGCAAAACTGTGCAGACGCCGAAAAGAATGCCGACCCCAAGGCTGCTGCACGCGCGAAAACCTTCGAGAGATTGCGCCGTCGGCGGACGCTTTGTGTCGTAGTTGAAAAATCCGGCCATGATCCAGAGAAACGAAGCCGAGCCGAGCGCAAGGCCGCATTTCAGCGCAAAACCAATCGTGGCAAAAACGATGCCGGTAAATCGCCGTCCGGTTTTCCATTCGGAATAATCCGCGACGTCAGCGTAAATCGCCCAGATGAGCGGAATGGTTGGCGCATAAACAACCGCGATAACAACCGTCAGCGCCACCATGCCTCCGATGTTCGTCGGGCTTAACATATAAAACGCGAGCGAACTTACGCAGGCCAAGGCGAAGCCGACGACGGCAATTGCCTTCTTGCCAAAGATTCTCGCCAGCGATGGCGAAAGCAAAATGACGATGATAGTGACGCCAGTGCCGATCATGTTGATTAGACTGTTGGCGACGTCGGCGACGTTTGAGTTTGCCAAATCCGATTTGTCGGCGTGGACGATGTAACCGAGCCATTCCAAAATACCGCCGGGCGCGAGCGCGCCGGGCACGAGCGGTGGCGCGGTCAGATGCAAAGACGCGACCCAGTCGTAAAGCGCGGCCTTGTCCGCGTAATGATGATAATAATTGTAAAGCGCGCCGCCGCGAAAAGAGAGAATTGCAAAATGCACCAGCGTCATGAAGAACATCACCTTCCACGGATTGTTTTTGAGCAGCGCGACAAAATCTTGCTTCGGTGAAGATTTTTCACGCGAGATTGGCTGCACGCGTTCCCTAGTCGTGAAGAACGTGATAAGAAAAAGCGCCAAGCATAACATTGCCCAGATGCCCATCGTGATGGACCAGCCGCGTTGTTTGTTGTGGTCGGCACCGGCAAATTTAGCGACCAACGTGAGCGTGAAACCGCCGACGATGAACTGCGCGACGTTCACGGCGACGAAACGGAACGAATTTAATTTCGCGCGTTCCACCACGTCGCCGGTCATCACCGCGCCCAGCGCGGAGTAAGGCATGTTGTTCGCGGAGTAGAGCGTCATCAGCAGGATGTTCGTCACGAAGGCGTAGACGATCATGCTCGTGCGCCCGAAATTCGGCGTCGTGTAAGCGAGCACCATGACCACGGCCCATGGAATCGAAGTCCACAATACCCACGGACGAAAACGTCCCCAGCGCGTCTGCGTGCGGTCGGCCAGCACACCCATAAGCGGATCAAAAAACGCGTCCCACAAGCGCGCCACAAGAATGATCGTTCCCGCCAAAGTCGCTGTCAGACCGAACACGTCCGTGTAAAAATTTGCCTGGAACAAAATCATGGACATGAAGACGAAATTCGCCGCCGCGTCGCCGCCGCTGTAACCAGCCTTTTCGAGAAACGAAAGTTTTTGCGAACTTGGATTCATGATTTATTTCACCACCGTTAAAATGATTTTCTGCAAATCCACGTCGCGCGAGGAGTTACCGACCATGATTTCAAAGTCGCCCGGCTCGACTACGTATTTCAGTTTGATGTCATAAAACGCCAGTGACTCTGGGGTGATGTTGAGCGCGACGGTTTTGGTTTTGCCCGGCGACAATGAAACTTTCTGAAAAGCTTTCAATTCCTTGACCGGCCGCGTGACGGAACTAACACAATCGCGCACATAAAGTTGCACGACCTCGGCCCCGGCGCGGTTGCCGGTGTTTTTCACGTCTACAAATACTTGTGTGGATTCGTGGCACCGGATTTTATTTTTCGCCAGCCGGACATCTTTGAACTCAAAACTGGTGTAGCTCATACCGAAGCCGAATGGATACAGTGGCGAAACTTCATCGAAAATATAGCCGCGTCGCGCGGAGGGTTTGTAATTGTAAAACACCGGCAGATGTCCGACGGAGCGTGGAATTGTGATGGGCAGTTTTCCGCTTGGATTGTAATCGCCGAACAAAACATCGGCGATTGCGTGGCCACATTCCTGTCCGGGATACCAGCATTCAAAAATCACGGGCACGTTTTCATTCAAATACTGGATGGATAGCGGACTTCCGTTGAAAAGAAATACTATGACCGGTTTACCTGTTGCAAGCATCGCCACAACGAGTTCCTGCTGTCGTCCGGTCAACTCCAGACTCGTGCGATCACCCATGTGTTTGAGCGACCAAGCTTCGCGCGAAGTTTGTTCGTTGCCGCCAATGGCCAGCACGATTATATCCGCCTGCTGGACAACCTTGACGGCTTCGTGGATGAGTTTGCGATCTTCCTCGGGATGACTGGGTGTGACTAAATCCTGATTCCATGAACCGCCCACTGTAATTTTACAACCCTCGCAATATGGCACTTGCACGCGATCTCCAACTTTAGCCCGAATGCCTTCGAGCAACGACGTGTAAAATTTCGGCTTGCCGCTGTAACCACCCAGCAGTTCACGGTCGGCGTTCGGCCCAATGACGGCGATGGATTTGAGCTTGCCCGGATTGAGCGGCACGAGATTATTTTCATTTTTGAGCAACGTGATCGTTTCGCGAGCCGCCTGCAAGGCAAGCTTGCGATTCGGTTCGCAGCCCGCAATCCGTTCCGCTTCGTTTGGATCGATGTAGGGATCGTCGAACAATCCCATCTTGAATTTCCAATACAGCAACGGCGCGACCAGTTCATCGAGCTGCGATTCCTTGAGCGCGCCTTCGTGGACGAGTTCGGCGAGATGTAAATAACAATCCGGTTCGGGAAATTCAATGTTCACGCCGGCGCGCACGGCGAGCGCACAGGACTCCTTTTTGTCCTTCGCCACAAAATGCCCATGCGTATCGGGACGATAACCCAGTTCCCAGATCGCATAATAATCTGAAACAACAAAACCCTTGAAACCCCATTCCTTGCGCAGCACGTCGCGCAACAGCCATTCGCTCGCGTGTGATGGCACGCCGTCAATTTCATTGTAAGAGGCCATCACGCTTATCGCGCCGGATTTTTGAATTGCATCTTTGAACGGCTGTAAAAAAGTTTCGCGCAACACGCGGATGGAAACGTTCACCGGCGCGCAATTCTGGCCGGACTCCGGCTCGCCGTGCGCGGCAAAATGTTTGAGCGTGGCAATGACTCGCTTTTTGTCCTTGAACGTCGCGTCACCTTGAAAACCGCGCACCGACACCATGCCCAATTGCGAAACCAAAAACGGATCTTCGCCGAAAGTTTCCTCGACGCGTCCCCAGCGCGGATCGCGCGCCACATCCACCACCGGCGTGAGCGCCTGATGTGCGCCACGCGCCCGGGTTTCCTCGGCGGTCATCGCGTAAAGCGATTCGACCAGTTCGAGGTTAAACGTCGCTGCCAAACCAATTGGCTGCGGAAAACTCGTGCTGCCGATTCCGGCGTGACCGTGCAGACATTCCTCATGAAACATCACGGGAATGCCGAGCCGTGAATTTTCGAGAAAAAATTTCTGGATCGCGTTGATTAGCTCGGCCATTTCGCGCGCGTTCCTCCCCTTGCCCGCGTCGCTGGGCCGGCCAACCTGTCCCAGACCGTGGCCGTGCTTGAACGCGGCCCGCGCCTTTTTCAAATCAAAATTTCCCTCAGCATTGACCAGCGTCTCGGATTTTTTCTGCCAGACGCACATCATCTGCGCGGCTTTTTCTGCGAGCGTCATGCGGGACAAAAGATCTTTGACTCTTCGGTGAGCAGACAAGGCGGTGTTTTTGTAAGCGGGCTGATGGGCGGCGGACTTTTTCTTCATGTTTCGTTTTGCAAAGTTGGCGGACATTATTGGTCACCGTCTGAAAATGATGCACAGTATTTCAATCGCCATTTAACGCGGCAATAGATAAAGCTATGAATCTCATGGAGAATTATTCTCGATAGCCTGAACCGCCTGATTTGCCACAGCAACTAAATTTGTTCGCACCCCAAACTTAATTCTTGACGACTGGCTTTTCTGAGATAAAGTTCGAAGCATAAATTAATCTCATCCTGACGTAGTAAAACCGTGCGCAAAATAAATCTGAATAATTTTCAGGTGGCCACAAACGAAACGGTTCGTGATATCAACAGCCGTATCATGTTGAACCTCGTGCGCAAACATCAGCCAGTTTCGCGGGCGGATTTGATGCGTTTCTCCGGCTTGCAACGCAGCACGGTATCGGCGATTGCCGAACGACTGATTGCGGAACGCTGGTTGAAAGAGGGTGCGGTTGGCAATTTACCGCGAGGACGTAAACCCACTTTTCTCCATCTCAACGCCGAACGCTGCGGCATCATCGGCGTGGATGTTCAACCGGCCAAGACGACTTTAGCTATAGCCAGCATGGATGCACATTTTTTGGCTCAAGAGTCCATGCCCACTGCCAAAGACCCATCTGAATTCATCGCTCGTTTGGGTCGCCGAATCATAGATTTGATGCGGGCGCATAGCAAAAATTCCTATGAAGGCATCGGGATCAGCCTGCCGGGACGGGTGGACGCTTCTTCGGAACAAATCATTTTCGCACCGACCTTGGGCTGGAGCAATTTTGATTTGAAGACGCCGCTGGAACGGACCATCGGGCTGCCGGTTAAACTAGACAACGCCGCGAACGCCTGCGCATTGGCGGAATTGTGGTCGGGGCGGCACACCGATGGAGTTGGAAATTTGCTCGCGGTCACAGTTTCAGATGGCATTGGCGTGGGCATGATCATGAACGGACAGTTGGTGCGAGGTTCAACCGGAATGGCCGGAGAATTTGGTCACGTGCCCCAGATGCTGAATGGTCCGAAATGCCGTTGCGGCAACAGAGGATGCTGGGAAGCGCTGGCTTCCAATTCTGCCGCCGTGCGCTACTATGCTGAATCAATCTCAGTCCACAAGGGCGAGATCGGTTCGAAAAGCGACATGGCGACGGTGCCATTTGTTGACATTCTACACCTTGTCGAACAGGGCAATGCCAAGGCTTTCAAAGCACTGAATCAAATGGCTCATCATCTTGGAGTCGGCATCGCCATGCTGGTGGCTGGCCTTGCGCCCGATGTTGTGGTTGTGGTTGGAGAGGTGACGCGCGCGTGGGGCATTGTCAAACCCATTGTGGATGAAGCCGTCAAACGCCGTTCCTTCACCCACCCCGTTGCGCGGATTTTGCCTGCCGACTTGGAAACGCAACCCCGGCTGCGCGGCGCGATTACCCTGGTTCTCCAGAAACATTTCGGCGCACCGTCCATCGCATGAATCACAAAAATTAAATATCTGTTCTCACTGTCGGTATTGTTCGTTATCCGAACTAATTAAATCGGCAAAGACAATTAAACAACATGAAAAGCAACGGCAGCAGATATTCGCAAACAGACATTCAAACTTTGTCCGGCAATGACACAAAGCATGGTGACCAAGATATGCCACCGGGAACGCAGAAAATCGCCCAAAGCATCAATTACATGATGCAGCATCTGGATCAACCGCTGCAAGTAGCCACGCTCGCCGCCACCGTGAATGTGTCTCCGTCACATTTTTTTGTGTTGTTCAAACGGCGGACTGGGTGCGCGCCGATTGACTATTTCATCCGCCTGCGGAT
>JBEKZT010000094.1:0-7335 GCA_049509595.1 Verrucomicrobiota bacterium | reverse complement strand
AGCGGATTTGGTCGGTTTCGTGAACTGGACGATGCTAACCTACATGGGAGAAATCTGGGAAGCCCTGTTAAAGGAAATTTGCCCGACGCTGAAGGGTAAACGGCGTTTAATGTTTTTCGATCTGGCCGATCCGGAAAAGCGCAAGCCGGAGGACATCCGTCGCGCATTGGAAACAATCGTGAAATTCGGAAATTTTTTTGAAGTTATCCTGGGGTTGAACGAAAAGGAAGCCTATGAAATCAGTGATGTTTTGGGATTGAAAGTCCGTGATAAATCTTCAGACGGACTTTCCGTGCTGGCATTGGAAATAAACAAGCGGGTGCCGGTTGGCACGCTGGTGATTCATCCTGTCACCTATGCGTTGGCGGCGAGTAAAGGCGCGGTTTCGCTGGTGCAAGGCCCGTTCACACCAAAACCGCTCATCACGACCGGTGCGGGCGACCATTTTAATTCCGGCTTTTGCCTCGGCAAACTGCTCGGCCTTGACAACGCGCTGAGCGTTTTGACCGGCGTCACGACTAGCGGTCATTACGTTCGCACAGCGCAAAGCCCAAGCATTTCTGATTTGGCAAAAACGCTTCGGTCGTGGCCGACGCAAGATTAAATGATCCTGCCTGTTGTCAAATACGGCCATCCGGTTCTTCGCCAAAAAGGTGCGCGCATCGAAAAAGTCACGCCGGAAATCAAAAAGCTCATCGCGGACATGTTCGAAACGATGCACGAAAAAAACGGCGTCGGTCTCGCGGCACAGCAAATCGGGCGCGCGTTGCAACTTACGGTTATTGACGTGCCGGAAATTGAAGACCGTCCGGCGTGGCTCGAAATCGGCGCCAAGCGTGTCAAATTGGAAGAGCACATGCCGCTGGTTTTGATCAATCCGGAAATCAAACCGGTTGGTGAAATGATCGCGGGTGGCGAAGGCTGCCTGAGTTTCCCGGAAATTTTTGCTGAAATCAAACGCGCTGATTCAGTGGATGTAAAGGCGACGAATGAAAAAGGCAGGCAGATTGAATTTCGCGGCGGTGGGCTGCTCGCGCGCGCGGTGCTGCATGAGGTGGATCACTTGAACGGTATTTTGTTCATTGACCGGATGGACAAAAAAACCAAGGAATCATTTAGGAATGAACTTGATATGCTTCAAGCCGCGACAAAAGTAGAATTGGAATCGGTGCGGAAAAAGTGATTCAATAAACCTTCCGCAAATTAGACGGCAGGATGTTGAGTTCAGCGCGATATTTGGCGACGGTGCGGCGTGCAATGATGATGCCTTTGGCAGCGAGCAATTCTATGACTTCCTGATCAGACAGCGGCTGCGTTGAGTTTTCGTTTTTGAATATTTCGGCGATGATGTCTTTGACGCTGGTGTTCGACATGTTCTCGCCGGCACCGGTCTGTATGCCGGTGGTGAAGAAAAATTTCATTTCAAAAACGCCCTGCGGTGTTTGCATGTATTTGCCAGAAACCGCGCGGCTGACGGTTGTTTCATGAACGCCGACAACTTCAGCGATTTGCGCCATCGTCATCGGTTTCAAATGCGCAACGCCCTTTTCCATGAACTCGTGCTGGCGTTTAACAATTTCCTTTGCAATATTCAAAATCGTTTGCTGCCGCTGGTGCAGGCTTTTGATAAGAAATTTCCCCGCGCGGATTTTTTCGCGGATGTAATTTTTGACCTCAGCGGAATTTTCCTCCTGCGACATTAAATCTTTGTAAAGGTTGCTGATGCGCAAATGCGGGATATTCTCGTCGTTGGTCGTTACAATAAAATCGTCGCCGGATTTTTGAATAAAAACTTCGGGCAAAATATATTGGTTGGTGTCCGGTAAAAAAGCGCGGCCCGGCCTCGGCTCCATGCGGCCAATACGCCCCATGGCATCCTGCACTTCGTCAATTGAACGTCCAAGGTTGCGGGCAATTTCCGGAATTCGCCGTTTGCCGAGTTCGTTCATGAAATCGCGCACGATGCGATATTCGAGCGTGTCTTCCCGACCAGCGCGTTCCAGTTGAAGCATAAGGCATTCGCGCAAATCACGCGCGCCGATGCCAGGCGGATCAAAGGTTTGGATTCCTTTTAAAATTTCCGAAACTTTTTCCACCGGCAGATTGGTTGAAACTGCCAATTCATCCACCGTGGTCTTGAGATAACCATGATCGTCAATGTTGCCGACAATTAATTCAGCGATGTCCCGCTGCGCTTCGTTCCATTCCATTTCCCCAACCTGCTCCATGAGCATTTGTGACAGAGATGTTCCGGAAACTAGTGAATCAAACATGAACTGCCGTTTTTCCTCCTCTTCGGACGACTGGCGAACCGGCGCGTTCATCTGGGCAAAATGATTGCGCCACTCCTGGTCAAGTTGCACCAGCCGGTCAAATTCCGCCTGAAATTCGTCCGCGGGCGCTTCGGAATTTTTTTCAACCGTCGAATCAAACGTCACATCCGGCAACGTCTCGGCGGGATCTACAAGTGTTCGCACCTCCTCGGAATCTTCGGACTTTTCGCGCGATTCCGCTTCCTCAACTTCTTCAAGAACTGGATTTTGTTGCAACTCCTGTTCGACGAGCGCCTTCAATTCCATTGACGGTGCCTGCAACAACGCGAGCGATTGTTGGAGCTGCGGTGCCAGCACCATTGACTGCGTCAGGCGCGCGGACAGTTGAAGGCCTTGAACCATTAATTATCATTTAGCTTAATTAATTCCCAGCCACGCACAAGCAAAATGGCACGAAATTCGCTACATTCAACTGGATTTCGGAATGCAATTGTTGCATCTTTAATCAATGAAATTGATTCTTTCGACACACAACGTGACGTTAACCAAAGCCATTGAGGAACATATTCTCGACCGTCTCGAAAAATTGGAACATTTCGATCAACGTGCCATTGATGCGCGTGTCACCATTGAACATGACCACACGCGCGCGCCGGAAAAACACTTCAGTTGCTCAATTCGCCTGGGTGTAAGTGGCCCAGACCTGTTTGCTGAGGATGCAGAAAGCGACCTTTATCCGGCGATTGACAAAGTCGCAAAAAAAATCGAGCAACAAATTCGCACGCGCCACAACAAGCACAAAGCCAGAAAACATAAAATTGCCGCGCGCACCAAACTCCGCCGACAGGAAGCTAGCCTTTAATGATTCTTCGCGCTCGCGCCGTGCTACCGGTCTCACGCCCGCCGATTGAAAACGGCGCGGTTCTCATTTCCGAAAACCGCATCGCGTGCGTTGGTCGCTGGAACGATTTTTCTCCCGAAAAAACCGACGGTGAAATTTTCGACCTTGGCGATTCCATTCTGCTACCCGGACTCGTTAACGCGCATTGCCATCTTGATTACACGAACATGGCTGGGCTTTGGCCGCCGCCAAAAACATTCGTTGACTGGATCCCGCTCATGCTCGCCGCCAAAGCCGAATGGAGCTACACTGATTATGCAAAATCGTGGCTCAACGGTGCACAAATGCTTTTGCACAACGGTACGACAACCGTTGCCGATATCGAAGCCGTGCCGGAATTGCTGCCGGATGTTTGGAACGCAACGCCGCTCCGCGTTTTTTCATTCCTCGAAATGACCGGCATCCGTGCCCGCCGCGAACCACGTGAAATTCTGCACGAAGCTGTTGAAAAAATTGATTCGCTCTCGCACAACCGTAATCGCATTTCACTTTCACCGCACGCACCCTACTCTACTTCACCGGAATTATTACGGCTCTGCGCCGAAGCCGCGCGCGGAAAAAAAATGAGAATCACAACACACGTTGCTGAATCCGAACAGGAATTTGAAATGTTTGCGCACGCGCACGGTGAGATGTTCCACTGGCTCCAGCGAAATGGTCGGGATACAAATGACTGTGGGTTCGGCTCGCCGGTTCAACATTTGGAACGCGCGGGTTTGCTCGGTGAAAATTTAGTCGTCGTTCATGCCAATGTGCTCGCGCCCGGAGACGCTGGGTTGCTCGGCAAACACGGCGTCCACGTCGTTCACTGTCCGCGCAGCCGCGATTATTTTGGCCACCCGCGTTTCCCACGAAAACAACTCACAGAGGCTGGCGTAAACATCTGCCTCGGCACGGACAGTCTTGCCACGACGCGAAACGTTGGAAAAGAAAAACTCGAATTGAATTTATTTGAAGAAATGCGCATGCTCGCTGTCAACGACCGCGAACTTTTGCCGAAAGAAATTTTGAAAATAGCGACAATCAATGGCGCGCGCGCGCTCGGTATGAGTGGTCAACTCGGCGAACTTTCTGAAGACGCCTTTGCCGATTTGATTGCTATTCCGTTCGCTGGAAAAATCACAGATGTTTACGATACTGTGTTGCATCATTCAGGAAATGTTGCCACCAGAATGATTGACGGCCAGTGGGCAATTGCACCGTGACTGATTTCGATCATGAACTGAATCAACGGCTCGCTACGTTACGCGAACAAAATTTGTATCGCGAATTATGCTGCGTAGATTCACCACAATCACCGCGCATCGAAATCGGCCTCAAAACCTTTCTTAATTTTTCATCCAATGATTATCTTGGTCTTGCGAACGATCCGATCTTAAAAGTTGCCGCCATCAAAGCCATTAAAAAATTTGGCGCGGGTACGGGCGCATCGCGATTGATTTGCGGTTCGCTCTCACTGTTTCATAAACTTGAAGAAGTGCTTGCTCACTTCAAAAATACCGAGGCTACACTCACCTTTTCTTCCGGCTACATGACGGCCATCGGCACGATTTGCGCGTTGCTTGGCAAGGATAACATCATAATCCTCGACAAACGCGTTCACGCTTGCATCGTGGACGCCGCGCGGCTGTGCGGCGCAAAAATTCGTGTGTTTGCGCACAACAATTTGAATGATTTGGAAGATCTTCTTAAATGGGCGAACTCAAAAATTTCCAAATCACAAATTCTCATCGTCACCGAATCCATTTTTTCAATGGACGGTGACGCAGCGCCATTACGCGAAATCGTCGCCCTTAAGGAAAAATATGGCGCGTGGCTTATGGTGGATGAAGCGCACGCGACCGGGCTTTATGGAAAAAACCGTCGCGGACTTGCGGAAGAACTGGGCGTGAGCGAACAAATTGAAATTCAAATGGGCACGCTCGGCAAAACACTCGGCGCAAGTGGCGGTTACATTTGCGGCTCGCGTGTGCTGGTTGATTTTCTGGTGAATCGAGCCCGCAGTTTTATTTTTTCGACCGCGCCCGTTCCCGCTGTCGCTGCCGCTGCGACTGCGGCAATCCAGTTTGTTCAATCGCCAACGGGCGAAAGACGAAGGAATTTACTTTGGCAGCGTGTGGAACAACTTAACTCGAAACTTAAAACTCAAGATTTAAAATTCCCGAGCGCAATTATCCCCGTTTTAATCGGCGACGAAACGAAAGCCGTTGAAACCTCCTCAAAATTGCGCAAAAAAAATATCTTTGTTCCCGCAATTCGTTATCCAACCGTCGCGCGCGGCAAAGCGCGATTGCGCGTGACATTGACCGCTGCACATTCAGCTGAAGATGTATTTCAACTGGTTGGCGCGCTCAAAACATTGGATATTATACTTTAGCTTTGGACTTGATGCACAAGCTCGCCCAACTCGATCACAAATTCGTCTGGCATCCGTTTACACAAATGCGCGACTGGTTGCGGCGCAAGTCGGTTGTCATCAAGTCCGGCAAAGGCACGGTGTTGTGCGACGTTCGCGGGCGTAAATATCTCGATGCCAATTCTTCCATTTGGACAAATCTTCACGGCCACAATCATCCAAAAATCAATACTGCAATCCAACGACAGTTAAAAAAAATCTCGCACAGTTCCGCGCTTGGTTTGGCGAACAAACCGGCGAGCTTGCTGGCAGAAAAACTGGTTCGACTTGCGAATGGCAGATTGAAAAAGGTTTTTTTCTCCGATGACGGCTCAACTGCACTAGAAGTCGCGCTTAAACTCGCTTATGAATTTTCACGTCGTACTGGCCGTAGCAATAACCCTAAATTTCTTTCGCTCGAAGGAGCATATCACGGCGACACCGTCGGCGCGGTTTCGCTCGGCCACATTAATTTGTTTCACAAAAGTTTTTCTGGGCTGCTTTTCAAAACGGACAAAGCAATGTCGCCGTATTGTTATCGCTGTCCGTTTAATCGCGCGAAGCCGGAACGCGACGACGCACGCGAATACCGAAAATGCAACTGGGAATGCGTCGGTAAAGTGGAACAGAAATTTTCCGCGCAAAAGAAAAAAGGCAATCCTTACGCGGCATTTGTTTTTGAGCCGTTGATGCAAGGCGCGGCAGGAATGATTCCGCAGCCGAACGGTTGGTTGAGACATGTGACGGAAATTGCGCGAGCGCACGGTGCTTTGCTCGTCACGGATGAAGTGATGACTGGATTTGGAAGAACGGGACAGCCTTTTGCCTCCCAGCATGAAAATGTGCAGCCGGATTTTCTTTGTCTAGCCAAAGGACTAACAGGCGGTTATCTGCCAATGGCGGCGACATTGACGACTCAAAAAGTTTTCGACGCATTTCTTGGCGAATATCACCAGTTTAAAACTTTCTTTCACGGCCATAGTTACACTGGAAATCAGCTTGGAGCGGCGGCTTCTCTGGCGAGTCTGGAAATTTTGGAGGGTGGCAAATCAACTCAAGCGCGAAAAAAATTGGAAGAAATTCTGCGCGAAGAATTGAAAACGCTTTGGTCGCTGCCAAACGTCGGTGACATCCGGCAAGTCGGTTTGATTGCTGGAATCGAACTGGTGAAAAACTGGCGGACGCGTGAACCTTTTAATTTACGCGAGCGTGTGGGCATTAAAATTTGTGAATCAATGGCGAAACGTGGTGTGCTAACGCGTCCAATTGGGAATGTGCTTGTGCTGATGCCACCGTATTGCACGACGGCGACACAAACAGCGAAAATGGTTTCCGCTTTGCGCGATTCGATCCGGGAAGTTTTTAATCGTTCGTAAAGGACACTTTAACAACCCGCCAGTTTTAATAATCGTTCAAACTGTGCTTTCGTCAGCGGCGACACGGACAGGCGCGATTGTTTCACGAGCGGCATTTCATTAAAAATGTTGTCGGCTTTGATTTGCGCGAGCGAGACGGGTTTGACGAGAGTTTTTTCGGGGATCAAGTCCACACAGGACCAGTCGCCTTCGTCCGCCGTTGGATCGGGATAAAATTCTCTGGCCACGCGGGCGATGCCGATGATGGATTTTGATTCGCCGCTGTGGTAAAAGAAAACGGCGTCGCCCTTTTTCATCGCGCGCAAATTGTTACGCGCCGCAAAATTTCGCACGCCTGTCCACGCGGTTTTGCCATCTTTCAACAATTGTGACCATGAGTAAGCTTCGGGT
>JBEKZT010000093.1:0-7520 GCA_049509595.1 Verrucomicrobiota bacterium | reverse complement strand
ACAAGACGCCGCCCGGACCGAAATTACCGGACGACGTTGTTGCGAAAACGACAGCAAAATATCTGGAAGCTTATGAGCGGTTGACGGGGCAAAAATTATGATTTGAATTTCGCCCGTGGCGTTCAAAAGTTTATTCATAACGCAGCGATTCAATCGGGTCGAGGTTCGCAGCTTTCCACGCGGGATAAGTTCCAAAAACGATTCCGACGATGGAGCAAATCACGAGGCCGATGACAATCCAGTCAACGGGAATGACCGGCGGCAGTTTCAAAAAGAAGGCCGTCGCGTTTCCGCCGAGAATGCCGAGAATGACGCCGGCGATTCCGCCAACTTCGCACAGCGTCACGGCTTCCATGATGAATTGAACCATGATGTTTCTTTTTTTTGCACCGATGGCGCGGCGGATGCCGATTTCGCGCGTCCGTTCCGTGACCGAGACAAGCATGATGTTCATGATGCCGATGCCGGCGGCGGGCAACGCAATCGAACTGACAACCGCAACGCCGACGCGCACGGCTTTGGTGAATGACTTGAATTGCGCAATCATTGAATCATTGGATGAAATCTCAAAATCGTTCGGGTCGCCCGGTGGCACTTTGCGAATGGCGCGCAAAGCACCTTCTGCCTGCTCAACGCAATCGTCGTAGGCCGCCTGATCTTGCGCCTGAACGAGAATGTCCAGACTGCGCCAGTTTTTTCCGTAACGATTCAAGCCGGTTGAAATGGGAATGATCGCGAAATTATCCTGATCGCCGCCGGCGGAAGCGCCGCTGGGTTCCAGCACGCCGACGACGGTGTAATTGATGCCGTCAATTTTTAATCGTTCGCCGACGGGCGAATTGTTTTCAAAAAGATTTGTAGCGAGGCCGCTGGCGAGCACGCAAACGTCGCGCGCATTGTCCACATCAATGTCCAGCAGGAGCCGTCCGTCCTGCAAAAACCAGTTTCGCGCGGAAAAGCTGCCGGGAGTTTCGCCGAACATCTGGACATCCGGCGCGGTCCTTTTGTGGGCCGTGTCAATTTCTCCGGCCCAAAAATCGGCCTGCAAGCCGACGCTGCGGGCGAACGTCGCCTCTCCTTGAAATCGCAAGCCTTGCTGCAGGGAAATGTTTTTGCGCCGCAACATTTTTCCATAACCTTCCGGGCGGGTAAAAATAACTCCCGGGGTTTTGCGAATCATAAACGTCTGGCTACCGAGCCGGCCGATTTCTCTTTCGATGTTGTTTTCCATGACGCGCATCGCCGTCATCACGACGATGATGGAAAATACGCCGACCAAAACGCCGAGTAACGTGAGCGCGGAACGGAGTTTGTGCGCCGTAATCGCGCTCATGGCCATGAAAAAACTTTCGCGGATTTCTGCGAGTAAAAATGTGGGGTTTAATTTCATTCGTTTCTCAAAGCCTCCACGGGATTCATCCGCGCCGCGCGCCACGCGGGAAAAATTCCTGAAATCAACCCGGTCACCAGTGAAACCAGCAGCGAAATGCCGACGATGAGCGGTGACATCGTCGCTGGCAGAAATTTTTGCACAAGCAATGTGAGCGGCCATGCGATTCCAAGTCCAATCAATCCACCGATCAGACAGATGCTCGCGGCCTCGATTAAAAACTGCAGCAGAATCGTCCGCCATTTCGCGCCGATGGCTTTGCGAATGCCAATTTCACGCGTCCGTTCCGCGACGGAAACGAACATGATGTTCATGATGCCAATGCCGCCGACAAAGAGCGACAAGCCGGTGATAAAAACTCCGATGATGGCGATGGTTCCGGCGACCCGATGAAATAGCGTGATAAACTGGTCCTGCTGGTTAATCGCGAAATCATCCGGGTCTTCCGGCGCGAGGTGGCGAATTCTCCGCATGGTTGAAAGCAATTCTTCCTTTGCATTATCAAGGTCGGCGAGATTTTTCACTTTGACCCGGATTTCCAAATCAGGACTGCGGTCAAACGCGGCGAGATACTGCACAAGCGGGACGATGGCCTCGTTGTCGAGACTGTTGCCGAAAAAAGTTCCCTGTTTGTCCAAAACGCCGACGACTTCAAACGGTCGCTGATTGATGGAAATTTTTTTGCCTAAAGCCGATTCGCGCGGAAAAAGATTGGTCGCGACTTGCGAACCGATGACGCAAACCTGCCGTCCGTTGTCGGAATCCAATTCGGAAAGAAAATGTCCTTCCGAAATGGAAACGCCGCTGGTGGCAAGGAATTGATCCGTCGTTCCGATGATGTAGACACCGTTGGCGCGGCGTTTGTCGTATTTGATTTGCAATTGCGTGTAAGCGCTCGGCGCAATGGCACTCGCCAGCGTCAATTGTTTTTCGAGTTGATCAATTTGCCCAAGACTGATTCCTGGACGCTTGGAAGATTCAATCCATTCCTTTTCTGAACTGATGAACCAAGACATGCGATCCACGTAAAGCACGTCTGCGCCAATGAATGAGATGCTTCTCAAAAAAGCACCATTCAAGCCTTCAATCGCCGTGCCCATGAGTGTGACAGTGACGATGCCGATGACGATGCCCAGTGTCGTAAGAACCGAACGCATCTTGTTTGCGCGAATGGCGCTCCAGGAAATGCTCAAGCCTTCGCGCAGTTCAGTGAAGAAGTTCATGGAATCAAGCGCCGGTTTTTTCGTCACTGGCAATCAAGCCGTCAAGAATGCGGATAATGCGTCGCGCGTGACGTGCAACGGCTTCCTCGTGCGTAACGACGATAATCGTGTGGCCTTTTTTTGAAAGCTCGTTGAACAATGCCAGAATTTCCGCGCCGGTTTTTGAGTCGAGATTTCCGGTCGGTTCGTCGGCAAGCAAAATAGAGGGCTTGTTCGACAATGCGCGCGCAACAGCCACACGTTGACGCTGGCCGCCGGACATTTCATTTGGTTTGTGATGAATCCTGTCGCCAAGACCAACGCTGGACAAAGTTTCCAGGGCGATTTGCCGTCGTTCGGCAACGGAAACGCCCGCATAAATGAGAGGCAATTCCACATTCCGCAACGCGTCGGAACGTGGCAACAGATTGAATGTTTGAAAAACAAAGCCGATTTCCCTGTTCCGAATTTCGGCGAGTTGATTGTCATCCATTTCGCTGACGTGAGTGCCGTTGAGTTCGTAACTGCCGGAGGTCGGCGTGTCGAGGCAGCCGAGCAAATTCATCAGCGTGGATTTGCCGGAACCGGACGGTCCCATGATGGCGACGTATTCGCCGCGCTGGATTTCGAGTGAAACGTCGCGCAGCGCGTGAACAATTTCTGCGCCCATTAGATAACGGCGCGAAATGTTTTGGAGACGAATCAAGCTCACGGCTGAATTTGTTCCGTTTCCGCGCTGACAACTCCCTTGTGAATTTTTTTGCCGTCGTCCAAATCACGACTGATGGCGCGATAACTGCCGGTAACAATTTCATCGCCTTCATGCAAGCCGTCGGTGATTTCCCAATAATTATCGTCACTAATGCCGATTTTCACCGGAACCGTTTTCACGTGGTCGCCATTCACGACGAAAACGACTTCCACCGGCTTTAGCAGGTCGTTTGATTTCTTGTCGGCTTTGGCGTCGTTCGTGGTGTTTCCGGCGGGTGAAACTAAATTTGTTTTCGACAGATCGTCGCTGGCAAATTTTGGCTTTTGTTTCAGCACTCGAGTCGTGACACACGCGATGGGCACGGCCAGCGCATTAGTGCTCGAACGCGTTTCGATTTCAGCCGTCACCGACATGCCCGGTCGGAAAAATTCCTTTTCGGTGACGCGAATGCGAACCTGAAATTGCGTCGCGCCCTGCGAACTGGAAGACGATGACGATGATGAATATGCCGTTGTGCTGCCATAGGAACTCGAATCCAGTCCTTCGGCGGAATTGCCAATGGCCGTGACGAGGCCGTTGAATTTTGCGTCCTTGAACGAATCCACTTCCAGATGCACTTTTTGGCCGGACTGAATAAGCACCACGTCCATTTCACCGATGTCCACGCGCGCCTCCATTTCGTTCAAATCGGAAATGGTCATGATGTCCGTCCCGGCATTTTGCACCGTGCCGAGAACGCGTTCGCCAAGCTGCGAGTTCAAGATCGTGATGGTGCCATCCAGCGGCGAAACAATCGTCGTTTTATCCAGTGAATCCTGCGCGCTGTCCACGGCGGCTTTTGCCACATCAACCTGATCGACCGCGCTTTCAAGTTGTGCCTTGGCCACGTCGCGCGCAACTTTGAATCCGATGAAATCCGACTCCGAAAGAAGATTGTGATTAAACAGTTCCAAATTGCGTTTGTAATCCTCATTGGCCTTTTCCAGACTTGCTGTCGCCGAATCTTTTGCCGCAAGGGAGGATTCGTAACCTGCTTTGGCCTGATTAAGTGCGGCAATGTAAACGTCGGGATTGATTTTCAAGATTAAATCGCCCTTTTTGACAAACTGGCCTTCCTTAACGGGCAACGCGATGATTTCGCCGCTGACTTCCGGGCTGATATGCACTTCCGTGACCGGCTGAATTTTTCCGCTGGCGACGACAACCTCTGTGATGTTTCGCCGTGCAACTTTTTCCGTCTGAACAGTGATGACCGGCTCCCTTTTTTTCAAGGCAACAACCAAGGCAAGCACGAGCAGGATTGCGAACGCGATAAGAAACCAGATGAATTTCCCGCGCCTTTTCCTTTTGGGCGCGGTGGACGGCGGCTGGAGAATAGGCGGCTGTTCCACAAAAAGAAAAGTGTCTGAAGTGCGGGCGCTTGTCCAGAGGAAGCGGCTCAACTGCGCGATAAATTTTAAGCGACGTCAGGATCAAGCCGCTTGTCCGGCACGAGATATTTACGGACGTAGTCAACGACGGCGTTTTCAAGCGACGTGACAGGCGTAGAATAACCCGCGCCGCGCAAGCGCAGCAAATTCGCCTGCGTAAAATACTGATACTTGTCGCGGATCGTCTCCGGCATCTCGATGAACTTGATGACTGGCTTTTTTTTCAACGCGATGAAAACTGCGTTCGCCAGATCAATCCACGTCCGCGCATGGCCGGAACCGATGTTGAACAATCCCGTGGCTTTGGGCGTTGCGGCAAGATGCAGTGTCATTGCCACGCAATCTTTGACATAAAGAAAATCGCGCTTCTGCTCGCCGTCCTTGAAGTCCTTGCGGTAACTTTTAAACAACTGGATCACGCCTTTGCTCTGCACCTGCGCGAAACTTTTGTGGACGAGCGAGCGCATGTCGTCCTTATGATCTTCATTTGGGCCGAAGACGTTGAAATATTTCAGGCCAACGATTTTGTTCAAAAAACCGGCGCGCTTGGCGTGCAGATCGAAAAGATGTTTTGAGTAGCCATACATATTCAGCGGTCGCAATGTGTCGAGCTTGGCTTCATTGTCTTCCATGCCCGCCGAGCCGTCACCATAAGTCGCGGCGGATGACGCATAGACGAAGCGCGTTTTGTTCGCGAGCGACCACACGGCGAGATCTTTGGTGAACTCGTAATTGTTTTTGATCAGATAAGTCGCGTCCTTTTCGGTCGTGGCCGAACACGCACCCATGTGCAAAACCAGATCAAATTTTCCCAGTGCGCCGCTTTGCAAACGCGGCACCAGATCAGCCGCCTCGACGTAATCGGCGAAGCGCAGCGGCGTGAGGTTGCGCCATTTTTCGTTCATGCCGAGGATGTCGCAGACGACGATGTTGTCGCAGCCGCGCCGGTTCAGCGCCCAGACGAGCGCGCTGCCAATGAAGCCCGCGCCGCCGGTGACCAGCACGCGTGAGTTGGAAAAATCGTTTGGTTTCATAGAAATTTACCATCCCAACACATGTGCGAAAATCAGCGGCGCGACAATTGTTGCGTCCGATTCGATGATGTATTTCGGCGTCTTCAAGCCGAGTTTGCCCCAGGTGATTTTTTCATTCGGCACCGCGCCGGAATAGCTGCCGTAGCTCGTGGTCGAATCGCTGATCTGGCAGAAGTAGCCCCAGAGCGGCACGCTGGTGCGCAGCAAATCCTGATGCAGCATCGGCACGACGCAGATCGGAAAGTCGCCGGAAATGCCGCCGCCGATCTGGAACATGCCGAGCGTGCTTTTCTTCGTGGCCATGCGCGTGTAAAACTCGGCGAGCCACGTCATGTATTCGATGCCGGTGCGGACGGTGTGGACGTTCTTCACGTCGCCGCGGATGACGGCGGCGGCATACATGTTGCCGAGCGTGGCGTCTTCCCAGCCGGGCACGACGATGGGCAGATTTTTTTTGGCGGCGGCGAGCATCCAGGAATCTTTCGGGTCAATCTGGTAATACTTTTCGTATTTGCCGCTCAACAGAACCTTGTAGAAAAATTCGTGCGGAAAATAGCGTTCGCCCTTTTTGTCGGCGTCCGTCCAGACTTCGAGCATGGCTTTTTCCATGCGGCGCATGGCTTCGCCTTCGGGAATGCAAGTATCGGTCACGCGATTCATGTGACGGTCGAGCAACGCCTGTTCGTCTTCCGCCGTCAGCGAGCGATAGCCCGGCACTCGCTCGTAATAATCGTGCGCAACGAGATTAAAAACATCTTCTTCGAGGTTCGCGCCAGTGCAGGTGATGAGATGCACTTTGTCGCGGCGAATCATTTCCGCGAGTGAGAGGCCGAGTTCGGCGGTGCTCATCGCGCCGCCGAGCGTGATCATCATTTTGCCGCCGTTGTCGAGATGCGCGACGTAGCCTTTCGCGGCATCCACGAGCGACGCGGCGTTGAAGTGGCGATAGTGGTGCTGGATGAATTGCGAGACGGGTCCGCCGGAGATTTCAGGTGCTGTTTTTTTTGCCATGATGATTTGTAAAAAATTCAGCGCTAACAATACGGAAGCGGGCGCGAATGCCAATCTCAAATTAAAAATTGAACCGAAGAAAATCAAAAATGATTATTACCTCCGCTTGGGAGCGTGACTTGGCAATGATTTTTTTGAGATCAAACTAAATTCGTTCGGGATTATGCACTTGACATATAATTAGAATCATGGCAGATTGGGCGCATGAAAACGAAGCCCGTTGCGAAAGACTTAACCCTGATTCAACTTTTTGACCGTTTCGGCACGGATGACAAGGCGCGCGCTCACCTTGAAAAAGTTCTTTGGCCGAATGGCGTTGTCTGCCCGCATTGCCAATGCAACGACCAAGCCAAGTTCTCAAATATCAATGCCAATGCTGCCGCCAAGACACGCGCCGGACTGCGTTACTGCTCCAATTGCAAAGGCCAGTTCACCGTCACTGTCGGCACGGTGTTTGAAGATTCAAAAATTCCGCTCCGCAAATGGCTCATTGCTTGGTATATGCTTTGCAGTTCCAAAAAGGGGATTAGCTCGCTTCAATTGCAGCGCAATTTGGAGCTTGGCAGCTATCGCACGGCGTTATTCATGGCTCACCGCATAAGACACGCGCTGCGCGATGCCGAGTTTGCTGAAAAGCTCGACGGCACGGTCGAGGCTGACGAATGTTTCGTGCCTGTTGGCACACAAAGCGAAGGCAAACGTGAGCGCAAACACGCGATGGTGTTCACAATGGTTCAACGT
>JBEKZT010000092.1:0-7524 GCA_049509595.1 Verrucomicrobiota bacterium | reverse complement strand
ATAAAATGGCCTTCGAGCAACGCGCCGCTGTCGCGGAAAATCTGCAACGCTTCGTCTTTTGTCATGCGCTCAAGATTAAATCCAAAGTCCAAAGTTCAAAGTTTTTTTTACCACAGAGTCACAGAGTTTTCGGAAATTTTTCTCTGCGTCTCTGCGTCTCTGTGGCTAATCTTCCGCGTGCCGAAGTGGATTAAATTCGTCATCGCCATCATGCTGCTGCCGATTTGCGTTGGAGCAGGAATGGCGCTTTGGCGCGTTTTGCGCGCCAGCGGCAGCGCGGACACAACTTGGGTTCCGTTGATTGCCGGTGCAATGTGTTGGCTCGTCATTTATCTGCTGCTGCCAAGACCGATGTGGATTTACGTGTTTGGTCATGAATTGACACATGCATTATGGGCATCGCTGTTTGGCGGACAGTTGAAAAAATTTAAAGTGTCGTCCAGCGGCGGCCATGTCGTCGTATCGAAAAACAATTTTCTGATCGTGCTTGCGCCTTATTTTTTCCCGCTCTACGCGACAATCGTTGTCTTGATTTTCGTCACCGGCCATTTGATTTGGGATTGGCACGGCTATCTGGTCTATTTTCATTTGCTCATCGGCGCAGCGTATGCCTTTCACGTCACGCTGACGGCATATGCGTTGAAAACAAGGCAAACGGACATCACTTCACAGGGGTATTTATTTTCGGCGGTGATTATTTTTCTCGGCAATGTGAGCGTTTTGCTTTTGGGAATTCCGTTGCTCACGGCAAAAGTGGGCTTGCTTAACGCGCTGGGCTGGTGGTTTGAATGCACCGGGCAAATTTTGAATTGGTTGCAAAAATTTCTTTGAATCGCGCGCCAAGACATTGTGGTGATTTTTTTGTCAGTAATTCGGTCTTGAAATATCGAGCCGTTTAGTTCAAACCTTAAGAACACGCTATGGATTTAGCTGACATTTTGACTCAGGCGCAAATTGTTCCCGACTTGTGCGCAGCGAATCGCTGGGAAGCCATTGACGAATTGATCGGTAATCTCGTCACGACGGGAAAAATCCGGGACGACGACCGCACCGCCGTCACCGCCGCGGTCAAGAAGCGAGAGACTTCCATGAGCACAGGCATTGGTTTTGGCATCGGCATCCCGCACGCCTCAACCGATTTGATTTACGAAGTTGTCGGCGCACTCGGTCGCTCGAAGAAAGGCGTAAACTTCGACGCGCTCGACAATCAGCCCGTCAAACTCGTCATGTTGTTCCTTGTGCCACAGGGGCAATTTCAAAAACATCTCCATACGCTCGCCAACATCGCGAAACTTCTGCACAAGGCCGAATTCCGCCAGGCGCTCGAACAGGCGCCGGATGCTGCTGTGATGCTCGACACCATCCGGGAATTCGGGAAAAGGTAACTTCCAGTGCGACGCGAATTTCACGAATTACCATAAAAGGTCTTCGGCTTCCCTTGAAATTTTCTCCGGCTGGGTGTTTGTTTTATCTGTGTTCTTCCGCGTTCATCTGTGGCTAAATTCTCCCCGTGCTGCCGCACAAACAAATCGAATTAAAACTGCAAGCCGCTGTCCGCGCCGTTTTGCCGGACGCGGATCTTTCGATGGTTTTAGTCCGCCCGTGCGATCCGAAATTCGGCGACTACCAATCCAACGCGCTGATGTCGCTGGCCAAAACGCGGAAATTGAATCCGCGCCAGTTCGCCACGGACGTTTTGGCGAAATTGGATGTTTCTGAATTTTGCGAAAAGGCGGAAATCGCTGGTGCTGGCTTTCTGAATTTCCGGCTGAAAGATTCCGTCCTCGCGCAAACGCTCGAATCCGCCGCGCGCGGTGAACATTTGTTTTTTGAGAAAACCGTGCAACCGCGAACCGTCGTCATTGATTTCAGTTCGCCGAACGTCGCCAAGCCGATGCACGTGGGTCACATTCGCTCCACGATCCTCGGAGACAGCCTTGCGCGCACTTTACGTCTCCTCGGCCACCACGTCATTACTGACAACCACATCGGCGACTGGGGAACGCAGTTCGGGATGTTGATTTTTGGTTGGAAAAATTTTCTAAATCGCGAGGCATTGGAAAGTTCGCCCATTGAGGAGTTAGTCCGTCTTTACAGAAAAGTGGTCGAACAAATTGAAACAGAGAAAAATCAAGCCGTGTCGGAGGTTTGGGCAAAAACTCCAAAAGCCGATGCTATTTTCATTCCAGATACGCCAACTGAAAAAGAATGTCGGCATGAGCTAGTGCTTCTTCAACGTGGTTGGCCAGCGAATGTGGAAATTTGGAAACAGTGCGTCGCGCATTCATGGCGTGAATTTGAAGTCATTTATGGTCGGCTCGGCGTCCAATTCGATTTCTCACTCGGCGAAAGTTTTTACAATCCGAAACTGAAGCCGCTCGTAGATGAATTGCTCGCAAAAAACATCGCGCGTGAAAGCGAAGGCGCGATTGCAATTTTCTTCGACGACATTCCGCAATTGAAAGATCATCCCGCGCTCATCCGCAAAAGCGATGGCGGTTTCAATTATACGACAACTGATTTGGCGACGCTGGCCTACCGTTTGGAAACCTGGAAACCGGATGAAATCATTTATGTCACCGACGGACGACAGCAATTGCATTTTCAACAAATTTTTGCCGCGTTACGAAAATGGCATGGCGAGTCGAAAACGAAACTAGCGCACGTCTGGTTCGGCTCGATTCTCGGCGAAGACGGCAAGCCGTTCAAAACGCGCAGTGGTGAAACCGTGAAGCTCTCCGATTTGCTGGACGAAGCGGAGGAGCGCGCTTTCAAAATTGTTTCCGAAAAAAATTCTGAATTGCCGGAAACACAGCGGCGCGAAATCGCACGCGTTGTTGGCATTGGCGCGGTTAAATACGCTGACCTGCAACCGAACCGTCAGAGCGATTACATTTTCAGTTGGGACAAGATGCTCGCACTGCAAGGCAATACCGCGCCGTATCTGCAATACGCCTACACGCGGATCAAAAGTATTTTCCGCAAAGCCGAATCCATCAATCTTCAATTATCAAACATCAACTTGCTTGCGCCGGAAGAAATAGCGCTGGCAAAACATTTGCTGAATTTCGGGCTGACGCTGGAATCCGTGGCGGAGGAATATCGCCCGAATTTTTTGTGCAATTATCTGTTTGAGCTGGCAGTTCACTTCTCGCGCTTTTTTGAAAACTGTCCCGTGCTGAAAGCTGATGCCGCCACGCGCGATTCACGTCTCGCGCTATGCGATCTGACCGCCCATGTGCTCAAGCAAGGTTTGGAAATGCTTGGCATCGAAACAGTGGAGCAAATGTAAAATTATGTTTTGTGAATAAATTGTTAACAACTTCTTCATTTTTCCCTTGATTTTTATGCGTTGTTAACTTATAAGCGTCCTCGTCAGTTTTATAGGAGTATTGGGAATAAACAAAAACAACGGCAGGGTTTGGTAAAAAGGGAAGGGAATTATATGAAAAAATTGTTTTGGTTTCTGGGCTTGGGAATAATGCTGCTGACTGCAGGGTTTTCCGTAAAAGCGGGTTTGACAAACGCGGTTTATTGGAACTTCTCCACTGGAGGTGCTTCATCAACATCAAATTCATTCAGCGGGCTGACTGTTTCTAGTTTGTCACAGGGCAATAGCGGCGCATCAGTCGCCTTATTAAACGCTTCTTCTCCATCTTCCGGCTATTCCACCGCCGCCGGATTCACCGCCAGCGGCGGCACCAATGCGGAAATTGTCGCCCGCGTAGGCGCACTCAACACGGGTGCTTCGGGTTCTGCGTATTTAGCGTTCAGCTTTTCCCTTGGTGCAGCATCAACGCTTTCGTATGATGTAACTAACATATCTTTTGGCTCGCGATCAACAACCACGGGTCCTCAATTGCTCTCGCTTTACGACAGCACGGACGGCTTTGCCTCTTCCAGTTTGCTCAGTGCTGTCTCAGTTGCCGCCAACGGCACTTGGGCCGCAGTCAGCTTTTACGATCTCTCGGTTTCCATTCCGAATGACTCCAGCACCGTTTCCTTCCGAATTTACGGATCTAACGGCACGGGAAGCAATTCATCTTCTGTTAACTGGCGGATTGACGATTTGGGTGTTGCGCTTTCGCCAGTTTCTTCGGTTCCCGAACCTCCGACTGCCGACTTGAGTATTTTAGGCGGGTTGTTTGGTTTTTGGCTGCTCTCCGGCACGGGCACAAAATTTTCTGTCGGTCAAAAACGAAGAAAAATTGATTTTCTAGGATTTTATAATACTTCAACGCGATCTAGCTCAACCTCATCGGCATTACAACGTAAAGAAATGGACCGTTAATTTTAAGCACCCCGGGGCTGAGTTCATCGGTCAATTCAAAGAAGACTTCGTCCTCTGCCAGCGCGTTCAGCGGGTCAATGAGATACTTTGGGTTGAAGGCGACGGCTATTTCCTTGCCTTTGTAATTCACGGCGAGGCTTTCGCGCGCTTCGCCAACTTCCGGCGCATTGGCGGTAATCGCGAGGTTGTTTTTTCCGAACGTGAGCTTGACTGAATTTGCCTTTTCACTCGTCATTATTTCAGCACGGCGAAGCGCGTGCAAAAATTCCTCACGAACAAGCGGCACGCGCTCCTTGACTTCAGATGGAATGACTTGCCGATAGTTTGGATAATTACCCTCAATCAATTTGGTAACCACCAAAATCGAAAATTCTTTTTCGTCCTTCAATGCGAACGACGCCTGATTTTCCCCAAACTTGATTTCAACATCGCCTTTTTCTTGCAATAGCCTATTTAATTCGTTCACGGCCTTCGCAGGAACTATAAATTCACCGTGGTTTTTTTCTGCAATATCCACTTCCTCATCCACTAGGGCAAGCCTGCGTCCGTCCGTGGCTACCATCGTCAATTTGTTATCTTTAAGACTGATAAAAATTCCGTTCAAAACGTAGCGAGATTCGTCGGTGGAAATTGCAAACGATGTTTTCTTAAGCATCATTTTTATGATTTCCTGTGGCAGCTTCACCTTTTTGTCATCTTTGAACTTTGACAACGGCGGAAATTCTTCCGCGCTAAGCCCATGTATTTTATAAAAAGACGAACCGCATCGGACACTGCAAATATTCTTTTCGTCCACCTCAATGTCAATTTCTCCACTGTTTAATTCGCGAACTATTCCAAAAAGCTTTTTTACCGGGATTGTGGTAGCTCCACCTTTTTTTACTTTTGCTTCAACTGAACACGCCACCGTGACATCCAAGTCCGTCGCCGTGAACTCAACGCTACCATTTTCGGCACGTATCAAAACATTTGAGAGGATCGGCAGCGTTGTTCGTGTGCTAACAACATTTTGAACCGTTTGCAGGCCGCTGATAATTTTATCCTTTGCAATGGTGAGGTTCATGCTCAGTTAATATTAAGTTTCTATTCTAAAAAATTATTATTATTAAGGGATGTGAATAAGTTAAACAACGCCAAATGTCAAGGCTACTACAGCGTTTTTTTAAATAAAAACTTTGTAAAAGAGAGAGTAAAAAGATTGGAATGTTTTAAAAGTCAAAGTTCTTCACAAAACTCTCAATCGATTCACAGAAATACTCCAGCTATCTGGCAAGTTGTGCACGACGAATAACTTCTGGCAAAGAATCACAAACGGAATCAACTTCTTCAGCCGTAGTTTCTCGACCAAGCGAAAAACGAACGAGCGAATTTGATAAATTTATTTTTCCAATCGCTAAAACAACGTGAGAAGGCTCAATTGAACCTGCCGAACATGCCGAACCGCTCGAAGCGCAAATGCCTTCTACGTCCAAACCTGCCAGAAGCGCAATGCTGTCCGCGCCGCGAACGACGAAGGAAATGGTGTTTGCTAAGCAATTTTCGCGCGGGCTAACCATTTCACAGCCTTCAATTTTTTCAATGGCAGCAACGAGTTTTGACGAGATTTCATTCAGTTTTACCTTTAGAAAAACCGGCGGCTTCACAAATTTTTCAATTGCAGCAACCAATCCAACAATTCCCGCCAGATTTTCCGTTCCCGCGCGGTGCTCGTTCTCATGTCCGCCGCCAATCATAATCGGATCGGGATGCAACGGTGACTTGATGTAAAGCAACCCCGCGCCTTTCGGTCCGTGAAATTTGTGAGCGCAAACGGAAACTAAATCCGCGTTGAATTGCGCTAGATTTTCAAACGGCTCTTTGCCAAACCATTGAACCGCGTCCGTGTGAAAAACAATTCCGCGCTCGCGGCAAATCGCGCCAAGTTCGGCGACTGGCTGAATCGTGCCGATTTCATTGTTTGCGGCGATGATTGAAACCAGAATTGTGTCCGCGCGAATCGCTTTCTTCAAATCGTCCGGCGAAACGCGACCTTCGGAATTGACCGGCAAGCGCGTGACATCAAATCCTTCCCTGTTCTCCAAGTAGTTGAAAGATTGCAAAACCGCGTCATGCTCGATGGCGGAAGTGATCAAGTGTTTGCCCTTTGATTTGAGCGCCCGCGCCGTTCCAAAAATTGCCAAATTGTTGCTTTCCGTTCCACCGCTCGTAAAAATAATTTCACTCGGCTTCGCGCCGAGGAATTTAGCCGCGCGGTCGCGCGCGTCATCCAGCAAGGCCCGCGCTTTTCTGCCGACGTGATGCACGGACGACGGATTACCCCAGATTTCGCCGAGAAATGGAAGCATCGCGTCGCGCACGCTTGGATCAAGCGGCGTCGTGGCGTTGTAATCGAAATAAATCGTCCGCGGCATCAGTTTGCAATTTTTGATTTAGGATTTACGATTGAGGCGCAAATCGGGCAAAGCCCATCGTAAATCGTAAATCGTAAATCGTAAATGAAAACGCGGGTCAAAATTTGCGGCATCACGAATCTCGCCGACGCGCAGGCCGCCGTCGAGGCGGGCGCGGACGCGCTGGGCTTCAACTTTTACGAAAAGAGTCCGCGCTACGTTTCGTTGAAAACCGCGGCGGCGATTTCAAAGCAACTGCCACCATTCGTGATGCGCGTGGGGGTTTTTGTGGATGCGGAGGCGGAATTTGTTTTGCGCGCCATCAGCGAAGTCGGTTTGACCATGCTCCAGTTTCACGGCGACGAGCCGCCGGAATTTTGCACGCAGTTCGGCCTGATGAGCATGAAGGCGTTCCGCATCCGCGACGCGGAATCGTTGAAGAAAATCCCGGATTACCTGACCGACGCGTATTTGCTCGACGCTTTTTCTTCGACGGCGCTGGGCGGCACGGGCGAAAAATTCAATTGGGATCTGGCCGTCGCGGCGCAGAAATTTGGCAAGCCGATTTTTCTCGCGGGCGGTTTGACGCCGGAAAATGTGGCCGAGGCCGTGAAAAAAGTCCAGCCGTTCGGCGTGGATGTTTCGAGCGGCGTGGAATCCGCGCCCGGCAAAAAAGATCACTCGAAAGTGAAGGCGTTCATCGAGGCGGCGAAGGCGGCGTAAAAAATTTACGACGGAAGCGTGCGGAACTAAAAAGGAAGTCCATCGTCTGCGGATGGAGATGCAACTGGTATTGCTCCTTTGGGCAGAGGCAAGTTAGTAACAACATAGAGATTCAGAATG
>JBEKZT010000091.1:0-7537 GCA_049509595.1 Verrucomicrobiota bacterium | reverse complement strand
TTCAAAATTGTTCCTGCGGTGGAAAATTTCGCAGCGGAGCAACGCCCAGATGTCCGCACTGTCATTGTTCTTTGTCAGCGACAGAAGCAACTTCATTTATTGAAGCACACGCTGAAGGCACAAAGAAAGGTTGGCGTTGGCAACAAAATTGGACTGGTTTGTATTGCATCATCATTGAAAATAAATCTGTAAACGACATTTGGAAACAAATTGAGAAATGTTGAAACCCATCAAAACCAAAACGGCACGCGCCAGCGGCGGCACATTTTCCATCGTCGCGTCGCGCTGCAAAAATCGGCTCGCATCAATTCAGGCAAGCGAGTAGATTGATTGCGTTATGGATATTGATTACACAGTGCAAATCTGGCGCGAAGGAAATCAATTCATCGCCCACGCGATGCCGCTGGACGTGGCAAGTTCCGGCGCAACGCCGCAAGCCGCGCGCGCCGCGCTGGACGAGGCCGTGAAACTTTTCATCAAGACGGCGGAACAGCACCACACGCTGGCGGAAGTTTTGGAAGATGCGGGTTACGAAAACGACGGTGTTCTCTGGCGTTGTCCCGATTGGATTTCCATTGAAAAACATTCCGCGCCGGTGGCGGCTTGAGCGGCCATGCCCAAGTTCGCGCCAGTTGACTGGAAAACTTTGGAACGCATCTTCGTTGCGGCTGGTTTTCAATTCGCGCGGCAGGAAGGCAGCCATCGTTCCTATTTCAAAAGCGGCGTTGCCCGGCCAGTAGTCATTCCGACTTATCGCGAAGTTCCGGTTTTCATCATCCGTAACAATTTGAAAACCGCCGGAATTTCCCGCGACGAATATTTTCGTCTTTTGGAACAACACCGTTAAAATTCCGAATCATGTTAAAACCCATCAAAACCAAAACGGCACGCGCCAGCGGCGGCATTTTCGCCATCGTCGCTTCGCGCTACAACGCGGAGTTTGTGGACGCCATGCTGCACGCGGCGCGCGAGGAATTGCTGCGCGCCGGGGCGCACGTCCGCATCGTGCGCGTGCCGGGCGCGTTTGAGATTCCGGCGGCGGCGGCGCGGCTGGCGCAACCGAAACGCTACGCGGCCATCATCTGCCTCGGCGTGATTTTTCAGGGCGAGACGAGCCACGCGCAGCACATCGGCTGGGGCGTCACGCACGCGCTGGCGCAAATCCAGGTGGAGCAAAAAATTCCCGTCATCCACGGCGTTCTCGTTTTTGAAAAAGTGAAGCACGCAAAGGTCCGCTGCCTCGGCAAGAAACACAATCGCGGAACGGAAGCGGCGCAGACGGCGTTGGAAATGGCGCGTGTGATGAGAAATTTGCGCAGTTGAAAAGCGGCAAGCCCAAGGCAAGCAACTTTTCGGCAAACGCTTGTGAAATTTTTCACAAAAAACTTGTCGCCCCTTTAACCGGATGTTAAGCTTCCCGCGCATGATGAAAGTTTCTTCGCTTTTTCTTTTTACCGCTGCGCTGTTTTTCGCGCCGGTTTTACGCGCGGCGGACATTGTGGGTGTCATCACCCTCAAAGGTACGCCGCCGGCAGAAAAGGAAATTACACCGCTGGAGGACGACCCGACTTGCGGCCCGCTGCAGACGGAAAAGCCGACGACGCATTTTTATGTCGTCGGACCGAATGGTGAATTGGCCGACGTGGTCGTTTCGCTTAAAGGTGTCACTGGCAAGTCCACCGGTGCCAGCGCACCGCCCGCCCTGCTGAATCAGAAAGGCTGCCTTTACGTGCCGACGATTTTGGCGGTGCAAACGGGACAAAAGATCACCGTTAAAAATTCCGACCCTTGCATTCATAACGTTCACACTACGCCAACGGTGGCTGGCAATCAGGAATTCAACGACGCGCAGATGCCCGGCGGGGCGGATTTGACCTACACCTTTCCGCAGCCGGAGATGTTCCTGCGGTTAAAATGCGATGTGCATCCGTGGATGTTCGCGTGGGTGAGCGTGATTGACAGCCCCTATTATTCCGTAAGCGACAAGGACGGCAAATTCGTTATCAAAAACGTGCCGCCCGGCAAATACACTGTCGAGGCCGACCATCGCAAACTCGGCGCGCAAACGCAGGATGTTGAAGTTGCGGACAAAGACGTGACCGTTAATTTTACTTTTGAGGTGAAATAAATGTGGCGTCGGCGCTGTGCGCCGATCAAGTCGGGCACAAGCCCCGCACATTTGCAATTCTGAATGAACGCAAACACGCCGATAGGAACCAATCGTCCGTTGCACTGCTTCGCCGTGCTGACGGCGGTCGCCACGTTTTTGCTGCTCGGTGCCGGCGGCCTTGTGACCAGCCATGAAGCCGGAATGTCCGTGCCCGACTGGCCGAACAGCTACGGCTACAATATGTTCGCCTTTCCAATTTCAAAATGGACCGGCGGAATTTTTTACGAACACACGCACCGGCTTTGGGCTTCGGTCGTCGGGTTGATGACGACGATTCTTGCCGTCTGGCTCTGGCGAAAAGATTCGCGCAAATGGATGCACCGGCTTGGCGTGGCCGCGTTTCTGCTCGTCGTCGCGCAAGGCGTTCTCGGCGGACTGCGCGTGACGATGAAAATGGACAGCCTCGGAATTTTTCACGGCGTCATCGCGCAAACTTTTTTTGTTTTGACCTGCGCGCTGGCATTGTTCACCAGCCGCTTCTGGATTGAACTTGCCGCAAAAAAAATCATTTTCGTCCCGCGCGGACTGCGCAGCCACGTTCTGTTCGTCACAATTCTGATTTTCCTGCAATTGATCCTCGGTGCCACCATGCGGCATCAGCACGCGGGACTGGCGATTTCCGATTTCCCGCTCGCGCACGGGAAAATCTGGCCGGACACAAATCCAGATGCCATCGCGCGCTACAATGCCGAACGAATGGAAATCACAAACGTGAATCCCATCACCGCATTCCAAATCATTCTGCAAATGTTCCACCGAATTGTCGCACTTGTGATTTTTGCAGGAGTCGCGGCGGCGATGGGATTGGCCGTCAAACGGCTCGGCAAAAAAGATTCGCTGACGAAGCTCGCGATTTTCTGGCTTGCGCTGATTATTTTGCAAATCGCGCTCGGCATCGCGACGATTTGGACGAACAAAGCCGCCGACATCGCGACGGCTCATGTGCTGGTCGGCGCACTTTCGCTCGTGACAGGCGCGCTCTGGTGCATTATTGCTTTTGGCCGTTCGGCGAAGATGCCGGAGGCTGAAACCGCGCCGTTCGGCGTGTTTGGAACTTTTGCCGTAAATAAACAATGAAAGAAATCTCTGCAGAAATATTAAGCTCGGCTTCCGCTGAAAAAAGTTGGACGGCGGTTTTTGCAGATTTGGTCAAGGCGCGGCTGACGACGCTGGTTTTGCTGACGACGGCGGTCGGATTTTACATCGGCGAAATCGGCGCGATAAATTGGTTTTTATTTTTCAATACGCTTGCCGCAACCGGACTCGTCGCGATGGGCGCGTCGGCGTTGAACCAGTTGCTCGAACGCGAATACGACGCGAAAATGTGCCGCACGCAAGACCGTCCGCTGCCGTCGGGACGTTTGCAGCCGACGACGGTTGCAATTTTCGGCGGCGTGAGTTCTGTTGCGGGACTAATCTATTTGGCGCTCGCGGTGAATTTGCTTACAAGCGTTCTCGGCGCAATCACGCTCGTCAGTTATCTTTTCATTTACACGCCGCTCAAGCGCGTGACGTGGCTGAACACCGCGATTGGCGCGGTTCCAGGCGCGTTGCCGCCGCTGATGGGCTGGACTGCGGCGCGTGGCGAATTGACCGGTGAAGGCTGGGCGCTGTTCGCAATTTTGTTTTTCTGGCAACTGCCGCATTTTTTCGCCATCGCGTGGATGTATCGCGACGAATATGCGAAGGCCGGTTTCGTGATGCTGCCGAATGTTGACGCCGACGGCAGACGCACCGGCCAGCAAACCGTCAGTCACACGCTCGCGCTGCTGGTCGTGAGTTTGTGTCCGTTCGTTTTCAAAATGACGGGGACAATTTATCTCGCTGGCGCGATTATTTTTGGCGCGGGATTTTTGCGGTGCGCGATTCAATTTTCGCGGCAACTGACCTTGGCGCGCGCGCGTCAATTATTTTTTGCGTCCATCATTTATCTGCCGCTGTTGCTGGCGCTGATGGTCTGGAACAAATTAAAATAATATGGAACCAATCGTTCATCAATTTCCTCAGTATCGTGAAAGCGAAAAACATCACGGGCACGACGAACATGCACATGAACATCACAAACCTGATTTCTGGAGCGGTTATGTTTTTTCGACCGACCACAAAATCATCGGCATCCAATATGGCTTTACCGCTCTATGTTTCCTGCTGTTCGGATTTTTCCTGATGTTGATGATGCGCTGGCAGATTGCGCATCCCGGCACGCCCGTCCCAATTGTCGGGTCGTTATTGGCGAAAATACTGGGACAACCGGCGGCAAACGGGGTCATCTCGCCCGACCTTTACAATTCTCTCGGCGCGATGCATGGAACAATCATGGTTTTTTTGGGAATCGTCCCACTCGCGTTCGCGGCGTTCGGCAATTACGTAGTGCCGCTGATGATTGGCGCGCCGGACATGGCGTTTCCGCGCGTCAACATGGCCAGCTATCAAGCCTATTTCCTCGGCGGCCTTGTCATGTTCGTCAGCTTTTTCATTCCCGGCGGCGCGGCGCAGGCGGGCTGGACTTCGTATTCGCCGCTGGCGACGACGATTCCGACACACGGACAACTGTTCTGGCTCATCGGCATGGTTTTGCTCATCTCGTCTTCGTTGCTCGGCGCGATAAATTTCATCGCGACAATAATTCAACTGCGCGCGCCGGGCATGACGTGGATGCGCCTGCCGTGGTTCGTCTGGACGCAATTCGTGACGGCGTTCCTGCTGCTGCTCGCATTTCCGCCGCTCGAAGCCGCGAGCGTCATGCAGTTGATGGACAATGTTGCCCACACGAGTTTCTTTTTGCCGACCGGTCTTGCCATTGGCGGACAATTGGCAAACGTCAGCGGTGGCGGCAGCCCCCTGCTTTGGCAGCATTTGTTCTGGTTTCTCGGCCATCCTGAAGTCTACGTTTTGATTTTGCCGGCGATGGGCATCGTCTGCGAAATCATTGCCAACAACACGCGCAAGCCAATTTGGGGTTACAAATCGCTCGTCTATTCGATCCTCTCGATTGGATTTTTGTCGTTCATCGTCTGGGCGCACCACATGTATCTGACCGGCATGGGCACGAAAATCGCCACATTCTTCCAGGCAACAACGATGATAATTTCGATTCCATCGGTCATCATTTTGACGTGCTTGTTCATGTCGCTTTGGGGCGGTTCGATCCGCTTCAATACACCAATGCTGTTTGCGCTGGCGTTTCTGCCAATGTTCGGCATCGGCGGATTGACGGGTTTGCCGCTGGGCTTCAACGTTAGTGACGTTCACCTACACGACACGTATTACATCATTGCGCATTTTCATTACGTCGTTGCGCCGGGAACCATTTTTGGATTGTTCGCCGGAATTTATTTTTGGTTTCCAAAAATGACGGGCCGGATGATGAATGAATTTTGGGGGCGTGTGCATTTCTGGTGCTCGCTGATCTTCATGAACGTCGTTTTTATGCCGATGTTCGCGCAGGGCATGGCGGGAATGCTCCGGCGCATGTCGGACGGCGGCGCAAATTATTCCGCCGCGGTCAACAGCCGCGCCGGTGCCGACGTCATCGGTGGCCTGAGTGACAATATCATGGCGTTGCATGTTTGGATTCTTTGGGGAGCGATAGCTCTGGGACTGGCACAAATTCCTTTTATCATCAATCTATTCTGGAGCATCAAACACGGCAAAAAAATCACGAGCGACAATCCGTGGCAGTCCACCACGCTCGAATGGCAGACACCGACGCCGCCGCCGCACGGAAATTTTGACACGCCGCCGACAATTTATCGGGGCCCTTATGAATACAGCGTACCCGGCCATGCCACTGATTTTACACCGCAAAATGAACCACCGACCGGTTCGCCGGTTCCAAAAATTTCAACCGCGCACTAAAATTTTTCATGGAAATTCCCTACGCAATTCACCCGCGACCAGACACCGGCCTTTACAATGCGAAAGTCGGCATCTGGCTTTTTCTCGCGTCCGAAGTCATGCTCTTCGGCGGACTTTTTTCGGCCTACGTGCTACTGCGCGTCGGTGCCGACCAATGGCCACACGGGTGGCTCAACGTTGAGTTGGGCACGCTCAACACGCTCATTCTCGCGCTTTCGGCCATTACGACGTTGCTCGCGTGGGTGGCGTGCAAAGTCGGGCAGTTCGGAAAATTCAAATTTTTTCACGCCTGCACGCTCGCACTCGCGCTGTCGTTTTTGTGCGTGAAAATGTATGAATATCACGACAAACTCATTCACTACGAAATCAAACTCACCGACGGTCGCATTGCCGACGGGCACATGATTGCCAGCGACGCGGATTCCGTCACGATTGAAGGCCGATATGTGGCTGACGAAAAGGATTTATACGATTTACGCGCACAGAAAAATATTCCGCACGACGAAATTAAAATTCCACGGTCGCAGATTAAGTCCATGCAAAATTATGGCCCGTGGCACAATACGTTTCTGGCAATTTATTTCACACTTACCGGTCTGCATGCACTACACATTCTCGGCGGCAGCATCGTCATCGGCTACCTTTGGGGACCGGGCAGCAAGATGTATAAAACCGATCGCGAGCACTTTACCAATCGCATCGAAGTCTCCGGCCTGTTCTGGCACTTCGTGGACTTGGTCTGGATATTTTTGTTCCCGGTCCTATATTTAACTTAACGTGACGAATTTATGAGCGAATCGCATTCAGTTGATTACAAAAGTTATCTACGGCGCTGCCTTTACGTCTTCATAGCCGTGCTTTGTGCGACGGCGTTGATGATTTGGGTTTCGTATTTGCCAGAACATTACAGTTGGGCGTTGAAAGTGGCGCTCATCCTTGCGGTTGCGTGTGCCAACGCCTTCGTTGTCGCCGGATTTCTCATGCACCTCATTTCCGAAAAAAAAATGATCTACACACTGCTCGCGTTTACTGTTTTCTTTTTTGCCGGATTGATGGGCTTGACACTTTATGCCATGCACGATTTTCCGTCGGGCACGCAAATGCACTGAATGTCGCTGAAAGCATTCCATCTTATTTTTGTAACGCTGCTGACGACGCTCTCGTTCGGCTGCGCGGCGTGGGCATTCGCGGCCTATGCCGGCGCACAAGGCACGACCAAGGATTTGATCTTCGGTTTGGCAGCGGTCGCGGTTGGAATCCTGGTTATCATTTACGGCATTTATTTTTTGAAAAAATTGAAAAAAATCAGCTACCTATGAAATCGTCCCGCAAATTTTTTAAAACAATTTTCACCGCCGCCGTGCTTGCTGTTTCTGCGCCATCTTCGCTGTTTGCCTGCGCGGCGTGTTACGGCAAATCCGATTCACCGCTGGCCGGCGCGCTGAACTGGGGGATTTTCACCCTGCTCGGCGTCGTGCTGACGGTGCTGACCTGTATCGCGGTTTTCTT
>JBEKZT010000090.1:0-8126 GCA_049509595.1 Verrucomicrobiota bacterium | reverse complement strand
AAAAATTAAAACCGCGCAGGAGCAAAGGTGCAAAATCTTGAAAAATTCTTGTGCTACACGCCTGAGTCATGTCATTGAAAGTAAATCTTCATCATTTGGAAATGCGAGAGATTCGTTTGATCGGCGAATTGCCCGTCGAGAAATTGAATTTGGGCGTTCATGATCAAATGATTCGCGCCGAACAGCCGCTACGTTATGATTTGAAAGTTGAAAAATTGCCCGGCGGTGTTTTGGCGGTTGGCTCGCTACGTTTGGTTCTGAACTGCGAGTGTGTCCGTTGCTTGAAAGCATTTCAGCGCGAACTCCAATTGGAAAGCTGGACAGGCCATTTGCCGCTCGAAGGCGAAGAAAAAGCGCCCATTGACAATGATTGCGTGGACTTGACGCCGTTCGTGCGCGAAGATATTCTCCTTGAGTTTCCGCAGCATCCATTGTGCAAGGCGGATTGCAGCGGCTTGGAGAAAAACTCCATTGGTCGGAGCGAAGTGGCTTCGTCTCCTTGGTCTGAATTAAACAAACTAAAAGAAATAATTTGAATTTATGGGTGTTCCGAAACGCAAACCATCACGCAGCCGGCAGCGCATGCGCCGTGCCTATAATAGCGTCCTGAAACTGCCGCAACTCGGCACGTGTCCGCAATGTGCCGCGCCGTATGTACCGCACCGGGTTTGCCCGGCCTGTGGTTATTACAAAGGTCGGCAGATTTTGACCGTCACGGCAGGCTCGTAATCGCGCGGTTTGTGGAATTTTCGCACTTGTTCATCTATGCGAATTGCAGTGGATGTCATGGGTGGCGACCACGGTTGCGGGGTTGTCATCGCGGGCGCGAAGCTCGCGCTTCAGGCCAATAAGCAAATTTCTGCACTTTTTCTTGTCGGCGATCAGGCTGCAATTCATGCGGCGTTGCCACCGCGCGGTTTTCGCGATCATCGCGTTCGTGTCATCCATACAAGCGAAGTAGTGACGATGGACGACAAGCCGGTCATAGCGCTCCGCAAAAAAAAGGATTCTTCCATTGCGCGCGCGGCGGAACTGGTTCGCGACGGCGAGGCTGACGCGCTTGTTTCACCCGGCAACACGGGCGGAATTTTCGCGGCGGCGACGTTCAAAATCGGCAGGCTTTCCGGTGTGGATCGCGGCTGCATCGCCACCGTGATTCCGCGTCAGGGAAATGAATTTGTTTTGCTCGACGCCGGCGCGAATATAGAGTGCAAGCCGCTGCATCTCGCTCAATTTGCCGTGATGGGTAGTGTTTATTCGCGCGAAGTTTTGAAACGCAAAAATCCGCGTGTTGGCATTTTGAGCATCGGCACGGAAGATTCCAAGGGAAACAGTCTGACGCTCGAAGCCTTCAAACTTTGCCAGCGGCTTGATTTAAATTTCATCGGCAACGTTGAGGGACACGACTTGTTCAAAGACCACGTGGATGTGGTCGTTTGCGATGGCTTTG
Source organism: Verrucomicrobiota bacterium (assembly GCA_049509595.1). Lineage (GTDB taxonomy): Bacteria > Verrucomicrobiota > Verrucomicrobiia > Limisphaerales > UBA11358 > UBA11358. The sequence goes on along the minus strand of JBEKZT010000090.1, from coordinate 6,676 downwards.
TGGGCAATATCGTTTTGAAAACTTCAGAAAGTCTGGCCGTCGCGATGTTTTCGATGCTCAAACGCGAATTGATGCGAAATCCGAAGCGGCAAATCGGCGCTTATCTTGCGCAAAATGCCTTTGGCGCTATTCGGCGCCGGATGGATCCGGAAGTTTATGGTGGGGCACCACTACTTGGCTTCAACGGCACAGTAATGAAGGCGCATGGTTCAGCGCGCGAGCGCGCCATCGGCAGTACCTTGCGTATCACCACTGAAACCGTCCAGCATCGCGTTAATGAAGTCATCGCCCGCGAAATCGTGCGCGCAAATGAAAAGCTGGAGAAGGGTAACGATTCCAACTGTGCTGTTCCTGCATGAAGACCAAATTCAAAAACCCGCGCGCCAAACATAATTTTCAAGGCCGCTCGTGCTCCATCACCGGCGTCGGCTCGTATGTGCCGGTTAAAATTTTGACGAACGCCGACTTGGAAAAAATGGTTGAGACTTCGGACGAATGGATCACCTCACGCACCGGCATCAAGGAACGTCGCATTGCCGCAGTGAATGAATTTACTTCCGACCTCGCCGCCAAAGCCGCCGAACGCGCGATGAAAATGGCGGGGGTCACCGCCGAACAAATTGATCTTATCATCGTTGCCACTATCACGCCGGATATGCCGTTCCCGGCGACGGCATGTCTCGTGCAACACAAGCTCGGCGCGAAGTGCGCGGCGGCGTTCGACCTCGAAGCCGCTTGTTCAGGTTTTATTTACGGACTCGAAGTCGCGCAGCAATTCATCATGTCGCACACTTACGACACCGTGTTGGTCATCGGCGCGGAAAAACTTTCCTCGATTGTAGATTGGACTGACCGCAACACGTGCGTTTTGTTTGGCGATGGTGCAGGCGCGGCGATTTTGCAAAATCGCGAAAATTCACATGGTTCGCTGACGGCGGTGATGGGCGCTGACGGCGAAAGCGCCGACTTGCTTTTCATGCCTGGCGGCGGTAGTCGTTGTCCAGCGACTAAAGATTCGGTTGACGCACGGCAGCATTATCTGCGCATGGAAGGCAAGGAAACCTTCAAAAGCGCCGTGCAGGCGATGTGCTCGGCGGCGCAGGAAGTCTTGCAACGATGCGAACTCGACATTTCGCAAATCAAATGCGTCATTCCGCATCAGGCAAATCGGCGAATCATTGACATGGTCGGCGAACGGCTTGGCGCGAAGCCGGAGCAGTTGTTTGTTAATTTGCATCGCTATGGCAACACTTCGGCAGCATCAGTCGCCATTGCATTGGACGAGGCCGTTGCGGCGGGAAAAATTCAGCGTGGCGATCTTGTTTTGATGGTGGTATTTGGAGCAGGATTGACCTGGGGCGCGGCAATAATCGAATGGTGAAACCTTGACGGACAGTTTTGATGTGTTACTTTTGAATAGATTTATGAGCGCACGAAAAGTTGAAAGTATTAATTCGTTCCAACAACAGCAGGTCATGGTCGAAGGGCGGCAGGCGAGTTTGGAACTTTCCGCCGACACCGTCGTCATTCATAAAAACGGCATTGAATTCCGCAGTCCCACACCATTTAGTCCGTGGACGGAAATGACCGTGGCGCTGCATTCACCGCGCGATAACGGCAAACTTCAATGCGCCGGTGTCGTTATCGCGTGTTCTGGCAATAAACACACCGGTTATCAAGTTTCCATGGTTTTCACGAGCCTGTCGAAGCAGGCACAAGCACGGCTCAATGTGATAGCCGGCTCGGAACTGGGCACCGGTTGAACCGGCCAAATTTTCAAAGTCAACGGCACTTTTTAATTTAACCTCCGCGATTGCTGCGGAGGTTTTTTTTTTTAGAATAAGCCCATGAGAATTTTACTGACCACTACTTCCTTTCAGGATACGCCCGGCGCACATCACGATTTGCTGGAAAAAACCGGGTGGGAAATCATCACAGCGCGCGGACCGCTTAATGAGACGGACACGCTCGCGCTTGTCGGCGATGTGGACGGCTACATCTGCGGCGACGACGCTATTACACGCAAGGTTTTGGAAAAGGCGCGGCCAAAATTAAAAGTCTTGAGCAAATACGGCATCGGCGTGGACAAGATTGATGTGAAGTGCTGCACCGAATTTGGCATTCCACTTTTATTTACGCCTGGCGTCAATCACACGACCGTCGCCGAGCATAATTTTCTGCTGCTGCTCGCGTTGGAGAAAAATTTTCTGTTTCACACGGACTCGACCCGCAGTGGCGGCTGGAAGCGCAAGACCGGCCACGAGCTTTTGGAAAAAACCATCGGCATCATCGGACTTGGGCGCATCGGCAAGGAAGTCGCGATCCGCTCGCACGCGTTCGGCATGAAAGTCATTGCTTACGACCATCATTTTGACGAAGCGTTTGGCAAACAATACGGCGTGAAAAAAGCCGCTTCGCTCGACGAATTGTTTGCCGCGAGCGATTACGTTTCGTTGCACACGAACCTCACGCCGGAGACGCGCGATATGATCTGCGCCAAGTCCATTGCAAAAATGAAGAAGGGCGTTTTGATTCTGAACTGCGCGCGCGGCGAGATTGTGAACACCAACGACATGGTCGCCGCGCTGAAATCCGGTCAGGTGGGCGGTTACGGCACGGACGTTTTGGATCACGAGCCGCCGGCGGCGGATCATCCGCTGCTCAAGCTGCCGAACGTCGTCTGCACGCCGCACGTCGCGTCGCGCACTTACGAGAGCGTGGTGCGGCAGGCCACCTGCGCCGTGAAAAATCTCATCCTCGCGATGAACGGCGAAAAACCCATCGCGCAGGTGAATCCCGAAGTGCCGGTGAAGAAAGTGGTTTGATGTAACTAGCCAAAATATGACTGTTCCCTCAATAGAACTGTTGCGAAAAGCCATTTTAGATTCAACAAAAATGCTCAAATCTAATGATGGCATTTTATTTTCCGCACCAATTGAAGAACATTCTGAATATGCTGGCTATGACGCTCGAAAATTACACGAAGTGTGCATAAATCATAAACTTGCCGAGCATTTGGCGACAAACATTTTGCCATTGTTGGATAAATCTCAAAGAATGTTCGTTGATATTGAATTCAATCGGGAAGGTATCAATTACAAAATGGTTACAATTGAAGGACAAGAGGAAAAAGTCCGTCCCGATATAATTATCCACAATCGAAAATCAAATGAGGATAAATTCAATTTGCTTGTTGTAGAATGTAAGAAAGATGATGCGACAGACGAATTCATACAACAGGACATAAAAAAGATTAAAGCACTGATGAAGGATTCTCGTTATGAATATCACTTTGGTTTTCAAGTTTCTTATGGAGCTGCTTCAGTTAAAGGAAAAATATTTTACAAACAGAATGGTTCAATCGTGGAAGAACCGATAGTCACATGAACGAATTTTAATTTCATTTCCGAAAATTTTTATGCCCGAAACCTACTACATCATTCCCAAAGAAAAACACGATTCACTCGTCACGCAGGCGTATCGCAAGCGCGGTTACGATGCCGCCGAGGCCGCCGCCGGCGCGCGGTTTTGCGCCAGCGCCGCGTATTACGGCATCCGCACGCACAACGCCATCAAGGCGCTGCACCTCGACGAATTGTTCGGCAGCAAGGTCGGCCGCTGGACGCCCGGCGCGAAGATCGAGAAGCTGCCGTCGCGCTTCGCCGCCGCCGAAATCTGGAACGGCCACAACAAGCTCGGCCAAGCCATCGCCTACGAGGCGATGGACACCTGCATGAAACTCGCCGACAAATACGGCGTGGGCATGGTGAGCGTGGACAACGCGACGCATTATCTCTGGGGCGGCGGCTACGTCATGGACGCCGCGCTCAAGGGCTATCTCGCCTACACGAACTGCACGTCGGCCACGTCCGAAGTCGTGCCGTTCGGCGGCAAGACGCCGACGATGGGCACGAACCCGCATTCGTGGGCGTTCCCCACACAGGACGCGATCGGTTTTCCCATCGTGATTGACTGGGCGACCTCGACCATCGCGATGGGCCGCGTGCAAGTGATGAAACGCGAAGGCAAACAACTTCCGCCCGGCGCGGCCGTGGATGCCGATGGCAATCCGACGACCGATCCGAACAAAGCTGTCGCGTTGCTGCCGTTCGGCGCGCACAAGGGCTACGGCCTTGGTTTGATTGACGAACTTTACGCCGGTTACATCGGCGGTTCGCTTCCAGAAATTCGCGGCACGTCGCGCGGCGGCGACGGCGAGAAGCGCGGCTCGACATTTTATTTCCAAGTCATCCATCCCGACGCGATGAAGGGCAACGATTACGTCAAAGGCCGTTCGCAAATCCAGAACGTGAAGGCGATTATCGAAGACGTGCTCGGTCACGGGAACGAGAAGTGCATGTTGCCCGGCCAGCCGGAAGCGCGCTGGGGCGAACTGTCGAAAAAAAACGGCGGCCTGCTGTTCACGAAAGCTGAAATCGAGGAACTGAACCATCTCGCGCACGAAGTCGGCGACGCGGCGTGGAATTTAAGTCAATTCAAATCGGTGCAGGTTTGAAAATTGCAGCCTCGAAAAAACGAATCTCGCCCTCCATCACGGGAATCATCCATAAACGGATGGCAAAATCAAAACCGGACGTTTTTTCGTTTGGCGAAGCGGCGTCGCACCGGCAAACTGACGCCATGAATTTCCGCAGCAAAATCATTGCGTGGGACAAATTGCCGGAGTGGCGAAAAGATTTTCGCTCTTCGGGCAAAAAACTTGTCGTCACGAACGGCTGCTTTGACATTTTGCACCTCGGCCATGTGACGTATCTCGAAAACGCGCGCAACTTTGGTGACGCGCTGCTCGTCGGCATCAACAGCGACGCGGCGACGCAACAGTTGAAAGGCGCGGGCCGTCCGGTGAATTCTGAAAATGATCGCGCGACGGTTTTGGCCGCGCTTGAAAGTGTGGATGGCGTTTGTATTTTCACGGACAAGACGGCCACAAAGTTTTTGGTGGCGGCGCAACCGGACATTTACGTCAAGGGCGGCGATTACACTTTGGACACGCTGAATCAGGATGAACGCCGCGCGGTCGAGTCGGCAGGCGGGAAAATTGTGATTGTTCCCTTCCTGCCCGGCAAATCCACCACGGCACTGCTCGAAAAAATTTCGCGGCTGTGAAAATTCTGGTCATTTCCATGGCGGGCATCGGTGACACGTTGCTGGCCACGCCGCTCATCCACGAATTGCGCGCGAATTTTCCCGATGCAACGATTGATGTGCTTGTGCTTTGGGCCGGTTCGAAGGATTTACTGGAAAATAATCCTCATTTGAACAGCGTTCACCAAAAAAATCTCATCAAAACGAACAAACTGGCGGCGGCGCAATTTCTTTGGTCATTGCGGAAAAATTGCTACGACGTTTCCATCAACACGCATCCGCAAAGCCGGATTCATTATCGAATTGCGGCGCAAGTCGTAGGTGCCGCGATCCGCATCAGTCACGAATACGAATGTTTCGGCTGGCTCGACCGCCAGCTTGTGAACAAAACTTTGCCGCAAGATTACACCCGGCATTCGGTTGAAAATAATTTCGACGTGCTGCCGTTGATTGGCGCAACAAAAAAATTACCAACACATGAACTGGAAATTTTCCTGACGGCGGACGAAAAAAAGTGGGCGGGCGATTTTCTCGCGAAAAACAGACTGGCCGGACAAAAAATATTAGGCATTCACGTTGGCTCCGGCGGCACAAAAAATCTGCCGCTGAAACGCTGGCCGTTGAAAAATTACGCGGGGTTGATCCGGCGCTTGAATCGCGAGCGTCCGGATATCCACGTCTTACTTTTTGGCGGACCGGAGGAAACGAAAGATCATCAGGTTGTGCTGGCGCAGGCAAGCCGTGATTTAACACTGGAGGCGAAGACGCAAAATCTGCGGCAGACGGCGGCGTTGATGAAACATTGCAGCGCGTTTTTGAGCGTGGACACGGCGTTGATGCACATTGCTGCGGCGGTGAAAGTGCCGAACCAGATTGTCATCGTACGACGGCGGCGACATTAAAGGCACGCGCGAAGAATTGATCGCGTGCATGGCGTCGGTAAAAATTGAAGACGTTTTTGAAACCGTGACGAAATTGATTTGAGTCTCGTTATCTTGGCTCCTACAAAGAAAACCCCGCCGCCTTCGCGTCGTTGGCAAACATCTTCACGGTTTCGAGCGAAAGTTCGCCCAAATCCATACCGGACATTTTCATCGCCTTTGCCAGAATGTCGTGCGTCACGGTTACAATGTGACAGCCACAGTCATTCGCCTGAAAAATATTCAGCACTTCACGCACACTCGCCCAGAGCAATTCCGCCTGCGGCAAATCCTTCAAAATCTTTTTGCTCCCCATCATGATGGCAACCGGATCAACACCCGTGTCAGCGATGCGCCCGGCAAAAACGGAAACGACCGCAGGGACTTTTGGATGCAGCGCCTTCGCGACACCTTCAACTTGTTCCAAGGTCAAAATCGCCGTGACATTCAACTTCACGCCGTCATTGGACAGTTCTTTAATCAGCGGTAACGAAGATTCGGCGCGTGTATTGGTGATGGGAATTTTGACGTAAACATTTTTTGCCCAGCCGTTGATTTTGAGCGCCTGCCGACGCATCTCAGGAAATTCATCCGAAAAAACTTCGAGCGACAGCGGTTTGGCGGTGATGTTTTGCAAAATGTCGCGGGCG
>JBEKZT010000009.1:0-19341 GCA_049509595.1 Verrucomicrobiota bacterium | reverse complement strand
TTTCACGCGACGAACCGGAACGTTGTTTGAATTTATGCGGTGAAACGTCGCTGCCAGAAATGATTGAGTGGTTGAGACTTTGCGATTTGATGATTACGAATGACACCGGCCCGATGCATGCCGCCGCCGCGCTTGGTAAACCGCTCGTCGCACTTTTCGGCCCGACCGAACCGCGCCGCACCGGTCCTTACGGCCAGCTTGAAAATGTTTTGCGAATCGAACTGCCCTGCTCTCCCTGTCTGAAATCATATTGCGCCTACGAAAAATTAAACGAATGTCTGAACGCAATTTCGCCCGCAATGGTTTTTGAGCGCGCACGTAAACTCTTCGCGCCTTAATTATTTCGCCATTCGTTTTTTGGCCCACACGCGCGCCTGACGCGGCGTTTTCAATTCGTCCTGCAACTGTTTCTCGCGGATTTCGTGCAGCAACATGCCCAGCGCCGGGCCGGGTTTCATTCCTAATTTGATCAAATCTTTTCCCGTGAGCAATGGCGGACGAATCGCCGGCTGCTTTTCCAACACCGCCGCCTGCTCGACCAGAAAATTGTAAAGCTCCAAATCACCGCTTGAGCCGAGGCAATCGAGCCGGTGCAATTCCAATTCCAGCGGAAATGTTTCACGCAGCAACAACCGGCGTAAAGTGGATTTCCGCATTTGTTTCACATCCTTGAACTGCATGTGCTGCCGCACGCACGCGGCGATTTCGTCAATTTGCCTTTTCGGAAAACGCAAACGATTCAAAATGGCCCGCGACATTTCCGTGCCGACTTTTTCGTGGCCGTAAAAATGAATCGCGCCGGTTTCGGCATCGCGCTCGGCGGTCGCCGGCTTGGCGATGTCATGAAGCAAAATCGTCCACGGCAAAAGTTCGTCGGCATCCGGCGGCAATTTTTCCAGCATCAATTTGATGTGCTCGAAAACCGTTCCTTCGGGATGAAAATCCGGCGACTGCTCGCAATCAACCGTCGCCGCGAGTTCAGGCAAAATATGTTCCAGCAGTCCGCTCTCGCGCAGCAAAACCAGTCCGCGCGAAGCGTGCGGCGGACGAAATAATTTCAAAAGTTCGTCGCGAATGCGCTCGGCGCTGATAAGTTTTATTCTTGACGCGAGCGATTTGACGGCGGCAAAAGTTTTCGGCTCAATTTTAAAATCCAGTTGCGCGGCAAAACGAATCGCGCGCAGCAGGCGCAAATGATCCTCGGCAAACCGTTCTTCCGGCGCGCCGATGGTGCGGATGATTTTGGCGCGCAAATCTTTTTCACCGCCAACCCAATCACGGATTTTTTTTGTGAGTGAATCGTAAAAAAGCCCGTTGACGGTGAAATCTCGGCGCAACGCGTCGGCCTCGGCATTCGCAAAAACGACTTTTGTTGGACGGCGACCGTCTTGGTAATCCGCTTCAGCGCGAAACGTGGCAACTTGGAATTGATGTTTGTTTTCGACAACGACCATCACGCCGAATTTTTTCCCGACGCCAATGGTGCGTTTAAAAAGTTTTTCGATTTGTTCCGGTCGCGCGTCCGTGGCAATGTCAAAATCCTGCGGCTCGCGTCCGAGAAAAAAATCGCGCACGCAACCACCGACCCAGAACGCGGCGAAACCTGCATGTTGCAACTTGGCAACAATTTTTTTAGCGACGGCTTTGGACGAATCAGGCGTCATTTAAGATTTACAGTTCACGATTTTCCCGCAAATGGCGAGACAACTTCTACTTTTGATTTGCATTTCTTTTGCGTGCGGCGTAAGAAGCTGGCATCAGACTTAAACGACCTCTATGCGGGGTAAATAAAACCTAGAGTCCTTTGTGAAAACCTGGCGCAACCTGATTCAAATTTGCCTGCTGGTCGTGGTGCTGCTGCACGCGCTCATTAGCGGAGCGCAACCGGTGACCAAAGTTGCTGCTGGAGAAAATCACAGCCTTTTTCTAAAGAATGACGGTAGTCTTTGGGTAATGGGGTTCAATTATTACGGCCAGCTAGGTGATGGCATTTTTAATACTGTAGTTCCCCAAGGAACAAACTTGCCTCAGCAAATTGCGACCAGCAGCGTAATTGCAGTTGCCGGAGGAGGAAGTCACAGCCTGTTTCTCAAAAGTGACGGCAGTCTTTGGGCGACGGGCGGCAACGGTAGTGGCCAGTTGGGTGACGGCACTTACAACCAGACGAACCTTCCTGAGCAGATTGTGGCCAGCAATGTTACGGCGATTGCCGCAGGAGGAGGTCATAGCCTATTTCTCAAAAGTGACGGCAGTCTCTGGGCTATGGGGCAGAACTATTCTGGGCAGTTGGGTGATGGCACTTACATCGATACTGATAGACCTGAACAGATAGTGGCAGGTAACGTAACGACGATTGCCGCTGGAGAAAATCACAGCCTTTTTCTTGAGAAGGATGGCAGCCTATGGGCGATGGGCGATGATACAATCGGATCTCCGGCCAACTGTCGAGCGGCGGGAATATGCTATTGTCTTTTGTGGGCATCGCAGGTACGAATTACGCGCTGGACTCGTCGGCCAGTTTGTCACCGCCCAACTGGTTGCCGCAAACGACAAATCAGGCCAACTCATTCGGTGCATTGATTTTTACCAACACACCCAACACAGCCACCAATAATTTCTGGCGCATCCGCTCCTTGCCGTAGCGTTTCCTTCAACTATTTTATTTTTCCACGCCGTTAGAGTGCCAGTTTCCGAATCAAATTCATTCCGCGCCCCAGATTTTTTTGATATGTGCAACACCGCGCTGGACGGCTTCGACGGGAAGTTTCGGGCTTAATTCAAAAACTTTGATGTGCTCCGGCTTTACAAATGGCTTGAGCGCGGCGAAATCAATCGTGCCGTCGCCGGGCGCGGCGTGGTCGCCGGCGGGAAACAAAACGTCGTGAACGTGAAATCCGGCGAGGCGGTTGGCGAGCGATTCGAGGAAAAGTGCGTGGTGGATGAAGCCGAGGTTTTCCTTGATCTGCGCGTGGCCGCAGTCGTGCCAGTAGGCAATGTTCGGGCTGTCGAAGTCGCGGAGGAAAAATTCGAAATCGCTTTCGAGCGGAATTTCTTCGAGTGCCTGGCGGTTTTCGCAACCAAGTTTGAGGCCGCGTTTTTCAGCTTCGGGCAGAATTTTTCGGAGCGTGTCGTAAAGGCGAGCGACGAATTTTTCCTTTTTGGCTTCGCGTTTGGCGGCGGCTTCTTCGCAAAGCTTTTCGTATTTCGGCGTGTCCTTTTCGCCGCGCTGAAGCATTTCGCACAATTTGCCGGTGTAATCCTTCATTTCGATGCTGCCGAGGTGCAGTACGACGAGTGGCGCGCCGACACGCCCGGCAAATTCAAACGTCTTGAGCGTGTGCTTGATGGCGAGTTCGCGCTCGCGCGGGCGTTCGTCGGAAAATTGATGCAGATTCGGCGCAGGATGCGTGATGCCCATCGGCAGCGGACAAAAATTGTGCAGGCTGGAAATTTTTATTTCGCCCGCGTTCACCGCGTCGAGGATGCCGGGCATGAGGCTGAGCCGGATACCGTGGCTGAGTTCGGCATATTCAAAACCGAGGTCGCGAATTTCGCGCAACATCGCGCGCCCGTCCGTGTGGCGTCCGGAATTCCAGCAGGTGGAAAATGAGTACATAAGCAAAAGGCCGGACGCATCGTAATCGGACGCGCCCGGCTATGAAATCGCAAATTACAGGTCGGCGTAACGGGCGGTCAGCATCGCGGAAAAACGCGCGACTTTTTCCTTGCGCCGGCGCTTTTCACTCGGCTTTTCGAAATGCCGGTGGCCGCGCACGACCTTGAGCGTGCCTTCACGGTCGACTTTTTTCTTCAGCCGCCGCAATGCACGATCCACTGGTTCACCTTTTTTTAATCTAATTTCGGTCAACGGGACTCACTTCCTTTCTCGGGCGAGAAAAACCGCACTGGCGGTGCTCGCAAAATGGAGCCGGAGAATAGTTTTTCGACGGCCAATGTCAATCGTTAATGTAGCCGTGCTCCTGAAGTGTTTTGCGAACGGCGTTGAAAGTTTCCGGGTTTGCCAGCAATCCAAGAGCATAAATTAGATTAGTATCTTTCCGATCTTTTGTCATTTGGTCGGTCATTGCATAAATTTCATTGCGTCTTTCCACAAGAGCTTTTTCAGCCAATTCGCCAAACCATTGAAGTAATTTTTTGTCGCGTCCAATGGCCTGAACCAAAATGGCCAGAGAATCAAGGGCGGAATTATCATTGACGACCATAGGCCATGATGCGCAATTGCATTTGCATCTGGCAAAGTTATTTTGATCGCATGAGCAAAATGAACGGTAAAAAATCCGCCGCCGATCCGGAATTGAGAAAGCGGATTCAAGAACTCATCAAATTCAAAGGCGGCGGCCATAATAAAGGCGAAATCGCCGACATCATCGAAAACGCGCTCAAGTTGTTGACTGATGTGAAAGACACCGGCGACGTGCGCGTGATAAAAACCGCGCTGCGCGAATTGCGTTACGCCTTCAGATTATTCGCGCCGTTCGCCGGAAAACGCAAGGTCTCCATCTTTGGTTCCGCGCGCACGCAACCGGACAAACCGGAATACAAACAAGCCGTTGAGTTCGGGCGCAAAATTTCCGAAGCCGGTTTCATGGTCATCACCGGCGCGGGCAGTGGTATCATGCAAGCCGGACACGAAGGCGCCGGTCAGGAAAACAGTTTTGGCGTCAACATCCGCCTGCCGTGGGAACAAAGCGCGAACCCGGTTATTCGCGAGGACGAAAAACTCGTCACGTTCAAATATTTTTTCACACGCAAGCTCACTTTCATCCGGCATTCCGATGCGATTGTTTTATTTCCCGGCGGCTTCGGCACGTTTGACGAGGTGTTCGAGGCGCTCACGCTCATGCAAACCGGCAAAAGCCAGCTTATGCCGCTCGTGCTCGTGGACAAACCCGGCGGCATTTTCTGGAAAACGTGGGATAAAAATATTCGTGACCATCTGCTCGCCAATCAACTGATTTCGCCCGAAGATTTGAGCCTTTATCAAATCACCGACAGCGTGGACGAGGCAGTAAAAACCATCACACGCTTTTATTGGAATTTTCACTCGACGCGCTTCGTAAAAGATTTGCTTGTCATCCGACTTAATAAAGCACCGAACGAATCCGCCCTCACCACAATGAACGGGGATTTTTCCGACATCATCGTCAAAGGAAAAATCCAAATCATCAAACCGACGCCGGAAGAAGTGGAACACAATGAGCATCTGGAATTGAAGTGAATTGCCTTCAATTTCAACCGTCGCGATTACGGACGTTTGAGGCAAATGATTGACGTGTTGAATGGTTTGAAAGCTCACAGAAATTTCCACCGTTCAAACATCGCCGCCTGACCGCAAGGTTTGTTGTCCTCCATCAACAAATTCCACACTGTTGCGTTGCTGATGTGAAAACGCCGGCCGGTTTTTGAAATGCGGACGCCGGAATAATCATCAATGAAACCGTGTTGTGTGACAGCTTGCAGCAATCGCGCGCGTTCCTCACGATTCGGCATTTCAGCGGTGAGTCGCGACGGCGTGCGCGTCAATTCTTCCCACGACATTTCCCAAAGCGCGAGTGCGGCGCGATTTCCATAATTCAAAACCGGGTCGGCCTGCGTTCCGTGCGAGACAAGAACAAATGGCGCTTCAAAAACTTTTTGCGCCAGTTCCCGCGCGTTAAAATTTCCCGGCAGCAATTCTCGTCCCGTCCATTTTTTGAAACTGCGCGCGAGGCAAACCGTGTGCGCGACGACAAAATCCGTTTCCCAAATCGAATCCATTTTAGAAAAATGTTTGAAATGTCACTATTGCGGTTTGAATCGAATCGCTTCCAACATTTGTCACCGTTGTCGCGGGCATTATATCTGCACTGAAACGTCCGGTTTTTGAATCAAAAAGTACAGTTCCAGCCGAACCGGTCTGCGCAACGATTTTCGGAGCCTTTTTGGCGTAACCAAAAAGCCGCACGGATTTTTCACCAGTGGCGAAAGTGACTGTGACCGTCAATTGTCCCGGCGCGTCGTCCAGCGCCGCGATGCGTTGGCGTCCGTTGGAAACAAATTTTCCTTCGTCGCCAAAAAATGCCAGACCTGATTTTCCAACCGGCGCAACCAGGTAATAAGCCGTGCCTTCAGGCTCAAGCGTAATGTCAGCGCGTTTGCGAGCGGATTGAAAACGAGCGTCACCTGAATGCACATTGAGCACACAGACTTTTCCGGTCAAACCAAACGTCGTCGGAGTGAAACCGGTTTCAAAATCATCTTTTTGCCGGTTGTAAGCAAAAACGTAAGCGGTTCGCAGTGAACCATGATCGCTGTGCGTCCATGCAATCATCGGCGATTTCCGGCCATTGGCCTCCGCGACATAAACGTCGTCCAAAGGCAACAGCGGTTCGTCCGGTTTCACCAGCACGCCATCAGCACGCGCGGCGAGCATGAGATTGTTTTTATTTTCTTTTCCAATGGCATCGCCGATACCGACCATGCCGGCAGATAGCACGCTGATGAGCAAATTGTTTGTTTCAGAACTCATGAAGACGTCCGTCCACGGCCAGATGCCAACGGCGTTGGCAAATTGTGAAACGTAAAGGAAATTATCCCAGCGGCTGCGGCCAAAGCGGTCGTCGCTCGTGCGGATGGTGGTGAGATTCGGATAGCGCGAGCCTTGCAAAAAAAAACGCGGCAACGCCATGCAGTATTGAATACTCAAACCTTTGTCCTGCGCCGCCCGCGCCATATTGTCGGCAAAAGCATCGCCCACGCCCGGCACGGTTTGTAATTCAGGTGAGTGATAATAAATTTCACTCAGCCAGTCCTGCTCATAACAAACAACTCCGTTGGACGCGATGTAACCGATGATGTCGTCCCACCATTTAGGATCAATGGCGGCGACTCCTGAAATTTTATAGTTTTCGTGATAAGGGCTGGCGGGATCAATCCAACGATTGTGAGTAATTAGAGACAAACCGATTTTTTCCTGAAACGCTGCAAGCCCATCCGAAAACAAAGCCGGATGTGCTTCGTATTTGAGCAGGCCGCCGTAACGATTCCATTCGCCCGCAGGCAGGTCGGGATTTTTTGTCCGGCCAATTTTTCCGTCGGGACCGGTAAAACTTTTGTAATACCACCAACTGTCCAGTTGAAGGTAACGAATCGGAATATTCTCTTCGTGATAATGCTCCGCCAATTTTTCAAGCGTTCCGGTGTAACCGAGTGTCGGGTCATAATTGTAATAATAAACCGCGCCGTTGTCGGTCCAATAACCGAGATAACGCAAGCCGACGTCAGCATCATTCGCCGGTCGAACCTTGCCTTGGAGCGCGAGCAACGCTGCTCCCCACTCATTCCAAGTCGCGTTAATGCCGGAACCAAAAGCAATCAGCGTGCTGTAAGAAAATCCGGCTGGTAAATCCTGAACGCCGCCGTTCAATCCGCTGGCAATTTCATGAACACCGTCGCCGGACATGCTCGCAATCATGAAATTATCCGCCGGCGAAATCAGTGCGGCGTTCGCGCGGTCATCAAACAAAAGCCACGGCGTGCCGTTGGTTTCCAATTTGAAAACTGGCGGCGCAAAAACTTTTTCCTCAAAACTGAAATGATGCAGCCCGGCGGGAAACGATGTGAACTGCGGAAACATCACAGGCAATTTGTCAGCCGCCCGGTCGCACGTCAGTGTCAACAGCGACACCGCCCGCGAGTCATAAATGCGAATGCTGCCACTCACCGGAATACCCGCCTGCCACTGGAAGTGAATTTCCTGATATGCGCCGATGCGGTCAATCCCACTATTGATAACCACATTAGTCGCCGATTGACCAAGTTCACCGGCAAATGTCCAATCAGGCCGGCGTGAGACGATCTCGTAATGACCTAATGCTTCATCCAGTCGCGCAGTAATTCCGGCGGCGGATTTTACGTGAACCGATTGGGCGAATGACGCGGCGGGCAAAAATAAACCGAAACCTACAACGACCAAAAATAATTTAAGCTTCATTGTTAATCGTTGATCGCAGGATGGTGTCTTAAACTTGTTGCTGATTGCTGAAAGCGTCAACATCGAAACGGCAGCTTAACCTAAATTCACAAGCGAACACAAGGAGATGAGGGAAGGGGGTAGTGTAAGTTTTGAAATCCGATTGGCTCCGGCGAATTGTTAGGCGGCAAAATTAGTCAAATTTCAGTCCGTTTAGATACATCGCGGTTTTTAATAAAGTCAGACTTAACGGTGCTGGAGTTAGTGCTAAAACTATACCAAGCCAACCAATCCGTCGTCGCCCTTTTTTGATGGCAAGAATCGCGCATGGGAATCCAATCAAAATGGAGATAACAGCTTGTATAAACAGACCCATAAAATAAAAAATTGCTGATGGGCCAATATTGTTGTGCCTAAAGAACACCGGCAAACTGCCATACACAATAGAGACATTGACAATAATATTGAAAACCAACCCGCCCCAAGACACCAAAGGAGCCCACCCGCGCCAAGAGAGCAAAGGACTCTGCGGAAAGCTCTCTGGCATGGTAGATGGCTGCTGCTCTGTATCGGGCGGTGGTGTGCGCCCGAAGTCACCAAAAATAAAGCGACGAATAAAATTACTCATAGGCATTGCCGCCTGACGTACAAATCTGAACCCACCCCGCCTTAAAATCAAGCCACGAGTTTAATTCAATTCCATCGCGCGTCGCTGTTGCTGAAACAATTTAGTTTTCTTGGCCGCGAAATTTTTCCACACTGTCAAAACTCATGGGTGCACAATGGAAACAAGCCGGGCGCGAAATCAACGCGCACAAAAAAGGCCAGATGGTCGTCAAGCTCGTCCGCGAAATCATGGTCGCGGCCAAGCTCGGCGGTGCCGACCCCGACCTCAACGCACGCCTGTTTGTCGCCGTCGAGAAGGCCAAGAAATCTTCCGTCACCAAGGACACCATCGAGCGCGCCATCAAAAAGGGCGCGGGACTCACGGACGAAAAAGTGGTTTACGAAACGGTCGTCTATGAAGGCTTCGCGCCGCACAAAGTTCCCGTCGTCGTGGAATGCCTGACGGACAATCGCAACCGCACTGCGCCGGAAATCAGAAATTTATTCAAGGTCGGTTCGCTCGGACAGCCCGGCAGCGTCGCATTTTTCTTCAATCACCTCGGCGTCGTCGAGGCCACGCACGCGGACGCGAACCGCGACGCGGAGGCCGACGCGATTGAAGCCGGCGCGCAGGAGATCGAACCGCTCGAAGCCGCTGAAATTCCCGCCGGCCAAAAGGGCGCGCGTTTTCTCACCGAGATCAAAGACCTCGACCACGTTTCCAAGGCGTTGAAGGCGGCGGGCTGGAACGTCATCGCCTCGGAGATGCGCTACGTCGCCAAGGAATTCCGCGAAGTGGACGCCGCCGCGCGCAAGGAGGTCGTGGATTTTCTCAACTTGCTCGACGATCACGACGACGTGCATCACGTCTATGCGGCGATGAAATAATTCATCGCCCTTCGTCGCAGAAATTCATGCTCACCCTTTCCAGCATCAGCAAATCCTATGGCGGACGCGTCTTGTTCGATGACGTCACGCTTCAGGTCAACCGCCAGGATCGCATCGGCCTCGTCGGGCCAAACGGCGCGGGCAAGTCCACTTTGTTCTCGATGATTTTGTCCGAGGAATCGCCGGACAACGGCAAGGTCATGTTCGAGCGCAACGTTTCCATCGGCTATCTGCCGCAGGAAAGCGAACCTGCAGGCGACGAAACCGTCATCGAACTCGCCACCGGCCTCACGCCCGAACACACCAAACTCCGCCGCATCATCAAGGCGTGGGACGCCGATCATCTGGTTGAATCGTCGCATCCTGAAGAAATTCATGACAACGTCCACGACCGTTTCAACGAACTTGGCGGTTATCTTTTGGAAGTGAAGGCGAAGCAGATTCTCCACGGCTTGAGTTTCCGCGAAAAAGATTTCGACCGTCCCGCGCGCGAAATGAGCGGCGGCTGGGTCATGCGCGCGCACCTCGCGCGATTGCTCGTGCAGGAGCCGGACTTGCTCATGCTCGACGAGCCGACGAACCATCTCGACCTCGAAGCGCTGCTCTGGTTTCAGGATTATCTGAAAAATTATCCCGGCGCGATTCTGATGATTTCGCACGACCGCGAATTTCTGAATCATCTCGTGGGCAGCATCGTGGAAATCCGCCAGAGCAAATTGATCCGTTATCGCGGCAACTATGATGAATTCCTCGTCCAGCGCGAGGCCGCCGAGCAGCAACAACTCGCCGCCTACAAAAATCAGCAGAAAGAAATCGCGTCGCTGATGGAATTCGCCAACCGTTTTCGCGCGAAGGCTTCCAAGGCCGCACAGGCGCAAAGCAAATTGAAGCAGGTCGAGCGCATGGAAAAAATTGAAGCGCCGGTCAACGACACGCGCAAAATCGGTTTCTCGTTTCCGCAACCGCAGCGCAGCGGCCAGAAAGTCATCACGCTCGAAAACACCCACTACGCTTACGGTGAAAACGTAGTTTATCGCGGCATTGATTTTGTCGCCGAACGCGGCCAGCGCACGGTGCTCGTGGGTCCGAACGGCGCGGGCAAATCCACGTTGCTGAAAATTCTCGGCGGCGTTTTGCAACCACAATCCGGCTCGCGCGAACTCGGCCACAACGTCAAGGCCGGTTACTATTCGCAATATCGCGTGGAGATGCTCGACCTGACGCGCACCGTGATGGAAGAAGCGCTCGACACGCCGTCGCGCGTCACCGAGCAATTCATCCGCACGCTGCTCGGCAGTTTTCTGTTTCGCGGCGACGACGTTTTCAAAAAAGTCAGCGTTTTGAGCGGCGGCGAAAAAAGCCGGCTCGCGCTCGTGAAACTGCTGCTCGATCCGCCGAACCTGCTGCTCATGGACGAGCCGACGACGCATCTCGACATGAACAGCATTGACGCGCTGCTCTACGCGCTGGATCAATTCGAGGGCACGCTCGTTTTCATCAGCCACGATGTTTATTTCATCCGCGCGCTCGCCAAGCACGTCGTCCACATCAACGCCGGCGAACTCACGCATTATCCTGGCGATTACCAATATTATCTCGACAAGACCAAAGCCCTGTCCGCCCGCGCCGCGCTGACTTCAACTGGTAGGGACGCGCTGCCGCGCGTCCAGGCTGACCCGCAGGTCAGCCCTACCATGTCGCGCAAGGAACAAAAACGTCTCGAAGCCGAACAACGCCAGGCGCGCTCGAACGAGCGCAAACATCGGCAGCAAAAAGTTCACACGCTCGAAAAACAGATCCAGGCGCTGGAATTGCGCCAGCAGGAATTGACCGCCGAACTGGAAAAGCCCGAGGCTTACGACCATCCCGCGCACGCGATGAAAATCAATCGCGAACTCGCGGGCATCCCGCAACACCTCGCCGACCTGACCGCGCAATGGGAAGCCGCCGCGACCGAGTTGAACGCGGCGAATTCTTGAACGTTTATTTCGCCGGCGTGTTCGTCAAAGTTGCACTCGCCTTGATCAAGCCCGCCTTCACGAACGGCGTGAGATAGTCGCCGTAGCCTTTCGCGGCCAGTTCTTCCACGGGAATAAATTGCAGCGACGCCGAGTTGATGCAATAACGCAAACCGCCCTTGTCGCTCGGGCCGTCGTCGAAAACGTGGCCGAGATGCGAATCGGCCATCGTCGAGCGGACTTCGGTGCGGCTCATGCCGTAGGAATTGTCCGTGTGCTCGACCACGTCCGTGCTGTTCAGCGGACTGCTGAAACTCGGCCAGCCGCAGCCGGAATCAAACTTGTCCAGCGAACTGAACAGCGGCTTGCCCGAAACGATGTCCACATAAATGCCCGGTTTGTGGTTGTCCCAGTATTCGTTGTGGAACGGCGGTTCCGTGGCGCTTTCCTGCGTGACGGCGAACTGTTCGGGCGTCAGTTTCTTTTGGAGTTCCGCCGCGCTGGGTTTTGTGAAATCGCTCATGTTAGTTGGTTGATAGGTTGGAATGTCGGTTGATTGCGCGCGGCCCGCGTTGTGAACCACGCCAAAAATAGCCGCCGCCAGCAGCGCCGCCGCTGCAATGCCGGCAATTTTCATCGGTTGCATGACAGTTTGATGTTTGACCGTGATCCTTATTCCATGAAAAGTCACGCTCGCTGACAAAAATTTACAACACAAATTAACCGCCCGCCAGTGCTTGTCCAGCAATCCAGCCGGTCGTCCATGCTGCCTGGAAATTAAATCCGCCCGTGATGCCGTCAATGTCCAGCACTTCGCCCGCGAAAAAAAGTCCGGGACAAATTTTGCTCTCCATCGTCTTTAAATTCACCTCATTCAAGCGGACGCCGCCGCACGTCACAAACTCGTCCTTGTTCAAACTTTTTCCGGTCACGGGAAATTCTGAACGCAACAATTGCCGGATCAAATTATGTTGATTGGCTTTCGACAACGCCGCCCAACGCATTTCACGCGCGATGCCGGACACCAACACGAGTTGTTCCCAAAGTCGCGCGGGCAGCGGCGCGATGGGAAAATTGACGGTCAATTTCGCCGGCTGCGATTTTCGCCGTGCTTGAAATTCTGCGGCGAGCGTTTCTTCGTTCAATTGCGGCAGCCAGTTTATTTGCAATGGGAAATTATAATTTCGTTCGTGCAATTCGCGCGCGCCCCACGCGGACAGCCGCAAAATCGTCGGGCCGCTCAAACCCCAATGCGTGACTAGCAACGCGCCGCGTTCGCGCAGTTTTGTTCCGGGAACAAATGCCTCAACTGATTCCAAAGAAATTCCAGCAAGCGCGCGCAACCACGGCGTCGCGATGTGAAACGTGAACAATGACGGCACGGGCGGTTCGAGCGAATGGCCGAGCGAAACTGCCAATTGTCCAAACGCAGGCGTCCGACAGCCGCCAATCGCCAGAAGTAATTTGTCGCAAGACAGATTTTCGCCGCTGGAAAGTTTCAGTTCAAATCCGCTGCCGGTCTTTTTTGCGACGTGTTCAACCCCACAATTTGTTTTCAGTTTTACGCCCGCTTCATTCGCCGCATTGATCAGACAATCAATGATGGTTTGCGAAGAATCTGTCGTCGGGAACACACGCCCATCGCTTTCGGTTTTTAGTTTCACGCCGCGTTGTTCAAACCATGCGATCGTATCGCTTACCTGAAATTTTCCAAACGGCGCAATCAACGCCCGCTCGCCGCGCGGAAAACGTGTTGTCAATTCGCGCGTATCAAAACAGGAATGAGTGACATTACAACGTCCGCCACCGGAAATTTTCACTTTGGAAAGAAATTGTGGCCCGCGTTCAAGCACGATGACTTCCGTCCCCGGCGCGGCCTCGGCGGCGGTGATCGCGGCAAAAAATCCCGCCGCACCGCCGCCGACAATAACGGCACGTCGCGAATTCATGATGCCTTCCAAAACTTCGACATGAACCTGTGGAATCTATGACGTGCCAACAGAAACTCAAGATTCAACAGGGGAACTTGGCGCGGTGAAAGGACAGGTCAGTCGGAATTTTCCCGAAGCCGCCGGCACTAGAACCGGCATCGCCTCGGTTTTGATTTCGGCGGAAGATTTCAGCAAAGTTTCAAGTTGCGAAGTAACGCAACGCAATTCTTCTTTCGTCGGCCCAACTCCGTCCGGCACGAAACGCAAAACGCATTCATCTTTTTCATTCTGGCGCAGTTCATAATGCGCGATGCCATTTATTCCGGTGAAACATTGATCCACCTGCCACGTCGTGACGCGCTCGCCGTCGCTCGCCATGAGCGCGTCGCGCGCGCGGCCGTGGACGGTAAAATGATTTCCGTAAGGTTGAACGCGTTTTTCTGCAAGATCGCCGATGCGATAACGCAGCAACGGCATATAATCATTGGTCAAAGTCGTGACGATGAGTTCGCCCACGCCGCGCGCGTCGGCGTTCACGATTTCGAGAAACGCCGTGTCATAGCTTGGCTTCATTTCGCCCCGCTCGTTTTCCATGAGCAAGTGGCCGGTCTCGGTTGAGCCATAAAGATTGAAAACCGGCACGCCAAAAACACGCGCCAGGATTTTTTTATGCACGACGCTCACAAATTCATAGCTGCACAAAATAAATTTCAGCGACGGAAATCTTATGCCGTGCTGCTCGCAGTAAAGCGCGAACCGCGCGCCGTGAACGGGATCAACGTCGAGAAATTGCGGAGACCAGTCGGAAATTTCCGCCGCCATGTGCAGCAGTTCCGCGTCGGCCAAAAGAAACGGAATGCGCGCGAGATTCACGAACAACGCGTTCCCAAACGTGCGCTGCTCGCGCGACATCCAGACGGTCGGGCAAGTCAGGCCGTTGCACGCGGGCGAAGTGATTGTGGCGCGGCGCGCGTTGGGAAATTCATCGAGAATTTTTGCGACGAAATGGTTCAGCCGCAGCGCGCGTTCTTCCTGCGCGTTCCACCAACTGCGACCGAAAATCACCGGCAGCCGTTCCGACGACGTGCCGGAGGTGTGTTCCAGCTCGATCAGATTTTTTTCCAGCAATGTTTCAATGGTCTGCCCGGCGGGAAGAAAATTTTGCGGGAAATTATTCCGCATTTCCGGCTTCGCCATGAACGGTAGTTGTTGGAAACAATCGAAGTCCGCGCGCCGGCAATTTTTTTGCGCGAACAGATCGCGGTAGAGTGGCACTTCGCGCCAACGCGGAAGGAGTTCCTCCAGTTGCGCGAGTTGACTCGTTTCGCGGATGATTTCCGGTGTTGCCAGCATGAGTCAAATATACACAGAATCTGCGGAATGCCAATTTCAACGTTTTGAAACTTGGGGAGTTTTTTCCGTTGTCGTCCTGTTCGCCATGCAAATGCCGCGATAAAACTCACCGACGCGCGTCATCTTGCGCGGGAGATTTTCGTCATTGAAGTCCACGGATAATAAACCAAATTTTTTGGAAAAGCCGAACTGCCATTCGAAATTGTCCAGCAAGGACCAGTAAAAGAATCCGCGCACATCCACACCGTCGTTCATCGCGGCGTGCAATTCCAGCAGATGCGCCGTCAGATCGCGGATGCGGAAATCCTCGTCACTCGAAGCCGCGCCATGTTCCGTGATGTAAATCGGCAGACCGTAGCGTGTGTGAAATTTTTCCAGCAGCTTGCCAAAACCGGTCGGATGGCGTTCGAACATGTCGTCACAGACAACGCCGAGTTGCTTCAACCTTTCATTTGAAACGCCATTCGTCGGCACGAGCGCCTGAAAATGGTTGAGCCGCGCGCGGCCATAATAATTCACGCCGAGAAATGTGGAATCCTCGTGCCGTTGGCCGCCTAGAAATTCATCCAGCACAAAACGGTTGAAGGCGTGATGCGAAATTTCCGCGAGCAAATGATCCCAAAGCGCGAACTTTTGGAACGCGCCGAACGAAGTCCAGTTCTTCGCGATGCCGGCTTCCGGTTCGCGGGCGAATTTATTTTGCCTGATGGCGCGGCTCGCCTGCGCGTGCGCCTCGGCCATGTGCTTGATGACTTTTCGGTAGGACGCGAAATGCCATTTATGGAACGGCGGAAATCCGCCGAGCAAAAATGTAAGCGACGCATAAGTGTCCGGCTCGTTGAATGTGTTCCACAAATAAACCCGTTCCTTCAAGGCCGCCGACAATTTCGCGGCGTAATCCACGAATGCCGGTATCGTCGCCGAATTCAGCCAGCCGCCCGCCGCCGAAATCCACGGCGGATTGGAGAAATGATGCAGCACAACCATCGGCGTGATGTTTGCCGCCTTGAGACAATCGAGCAGATGGACGTAGCGCGCGAGTTCCTTTTGGTTCAGCGGTGCGAACGACGCGGATTGCAGGCGCGACCATTCAATGCCCATGCGATAAGCGTTCACGCCGAGCCGCGACATCCAGTCCACGTCCTCCTCATAGCGATGATAATGATCGCACGCCACGCGGCAATGCCCGCCGTCCGCCGCGATATAATCCGTCCACTCGTTGACGACATGGCCTTCCACCTGCGTCGGCGACGTCGCTGTGCCCCAGAGAAAATTTTCAGGGAATTTCAAAACATCCGCCATGATTTATTGTTGGATGATGATTGACCAAAATTTAATAACAGCCAACCAGCAAATAACCGCAAACGATTCGTGGACTTTCCAGCTTCCATGACCGATAGTGATTGTGTTCCCGCCTGACGAGCCGGATCAAGGCACCGTTTCCGACCAAATTTTATGATCAAAAACCCGACAGCCGTCAGGCCGATGCCTGACCAGTCCGTGAACTCTGAAACCGAACCACAACGGTTTGACCGCGTTCTGTCGCGCGCCGAATTCAAACCGCTGAAAGCCGTGTTCGACAATCTCGGCAAGCACAGCACGGCGATGATTGCTGCGCTCATCACCACAAACTCTTACCCGACGTTTCTGGGCAAGCTCGGCTATCGCCTCGTCATCGAGAAACAAATCCATGAGAACGATTGCTATTCGCGCCTCGGTCCCCAAGGCGGCATCCGCGCCGTGCTGCCCGTTCACGACACTGCCACTTACAGCACCATGGTCACGCTCGTGAATTTCGATTCCACCGTTACCACCACGCCCAAATCCGTTGACTACTACGACGACCAACTGGCCGAGTTCAAAACCCAGTTGATGAACAGATCGGGAAACGCCGGATAAAGCGGGAGAGAATTGAACTGTTTTTTTCTCGCATCAAGCTTCCTAGCATAGCTACGCTTCGGCCATCACAATTCTGCCAGTTGAAATTGTATTATTACCGCAAACTGTTTCTGGCTGGTGGAACGTAATCCTGTTACGCGTGAAAGGATAAAATGAAGATTGCCAAATTGACTTATGTTTCCGCGTTGCTCTGCGCGGTGTTGAATTTAATGGCCGGCGGCAGTCCGGCAATGGCCGCGCCGCCCACGCGCGATCCAAACACGCCGGGCTATGTCACGGCCCAAGAGTTGCCCGACGGCACCATTCCACCGGCAGACGTTGATGGAAATTTCATCATCGGTCCGACCCACAAGCGCGCGTCGGAAATGATTGTGCAAACCAACGTGCCGCAAGGAACGGTCTATAACTTCACCATGAGTTCGGCGGACAGCAAAATTTACCCCGGCATCGCGCGCGAACCCGCCACGTTTGGAACTCCTGATCCCCATGACCCGGCCAAACTGATTGTGACCACGAGTCATCCTGCTGCCTACATCCGGCACGTCGCGGTTTATGTGCCCAAGCAATACGTCCCCGGCACGCCCGCGCCATTCATTGTCGGCGCGGACGGCCCAGATAAATTGTTATTCATCGCTTTGGATAATTTGATTGCCGAAAAGAAAGTGCCGGTGATGATTGCCATCTCCATTGGCAACGGCAGCGGCGACGCCCAAGGCAGCGAGCGCGGATTGGAATACGACACCATGTCCGGCCTGTATGCGGAGTTCGTCGAGAAAGAAGTGCTGCCCCTCGTGGAAAGCAAATGCAATGTGACATTGACCGAAGACCCCGATGGCCGCGCGACAATGGGCGGCAGTTCCGGCGGCTCCTGCGCGCTCATCATGGCGTGGTATCATCCAGACCTTTACCACCGCGTTCTGACTTATTCCGGCACTTATGTAAACCAGCAGTGGCCTTACAATTCCGACACCCCGCACGGCGCGTGGGAATTTCATGAACAGCTCATCCCGAACAGCCCCGTTAAACCTATCCGCATGTGGATGGAAGTCGGTGACCGCGACCTTTTCCATCCAAATATCATGGGCGACAACATGCACGATTGGGTCGTTGCCAATGAAAACATGGCAAAGGTTCTCGCGGCCAAGGGTTATCATTACCAGTTTGTCTTTGCCCGCAACGCCGGACACGTGGACCACAACGTGAAACAACAAACCTTGCCCGAAGCGCTGGAATGGCTGTGGCAGGACTACCAGCCGGTGACGAAGTAGCGCGGAACGATCAGATCTAATTCAAACTACAAGTGTGAGCGGCGGAAATTTTCCGGTAATAATCCTGATGATATTCCTCTGCCCGATAAAATCCCGTGGCTTGGCTGATTTCCACGACCACGGGTGAATTCCATTTACCGGACTGGTTGATTTTGTCCTTCACGCGCTCGGCGGTTTGCCGTTGTGCTTCGTCGTGATAAAAAATTGCCGGACGATGCGGATTGCCCGCGCTCGTCGCCAATCGTGCCGGAATGCGCGCCGTCATGAAATCCGTCAGCAATTTCTCATAGCTCAATCTGGCCGGATCGAAAATCACTTCCACTGCCTCCGTGTGACCGGTTTTGCCGGCGGCCACCAGTTCGTAAGTCGGATTCGGCGTCGTGCCGCCGGTGTATCCCACGGTCGTCTTGATAACGCCGGGAATCTGGCGCAATGTTTCCTGCAAACCCCAGAAGCAACCCCCGGCCAGCGTCGCCGTTTCATAATGCGCCACGTTGGCCGGCACGGATTTATTGATGGTCGCACCGATGGCGAAAGTCGCGGCCAAAAGCGCGGTCACTGGCAGTGTTCGCAGAAGCGTTGACATCGTAGTGAATGGTAAGCCCGTTTCCAACCGTTGTCGAATGGCGAGCTTGGCATTCCTTACTCGCCGCCTTCCATGTGGTAATACATGGATTGCAACGCAATCTTTCCCGGACCGGTGAAACGGTTCCAGACGATTTGTCCGGCGCTGGCAAAAAATCCCGTCGAAAGTTTCTGGAACATCGTCTGCATCTGCACCGACTGATCCTTGTAAATCCAGCCGCCCGGTTCGATGTCAATCGCCTCGCCCGCCGCGAGCGTCACTTCAAAAACATTCCCAAAACCGTGCAGCCACAAAATGCCTTCGCGCGACGGACACGAAAACGTATCAATGAAAAATCCCGTGCCGCCGAGCAGCATGTTCGCTGCGCCGCGCACGCGCGTGAAGGTGTATTCCACATTGTCCGTCGCCGCGAGCCATTGATGCTCGCGCACATCCACGCTCATGCCGGGTTTCAAGTGCAGACCAAACACATGACCCGCACCGTCGCGACTGAACGCGATGCGCCCCGGCCCGCTCGCGCCGGTCAGCAGGAATGGCATCCCCGCGAGCATCCGTTTGAACGCGCCCTTCATCGGGTGCAACGCGATCATCACCGCCGGGTCTTTCCAGAGCAAAATGTGATGCTCGAAATAAACACCGGTGTTGCTCAATTCCAGATGCAGCGCCGGCACCAGTTCGCCTTCAATGTGATAGGTGACGCCGCCGAAGGTTTCGTTCTGCACGTTTGTGGTCAATTGGACGGGAACAGCCATGATTTTAATTTGGTTGATGGTTGACGGTCGGAAGAATCTGCACGCGGTTGCGCGCCGCCGTCAAGATTTTCCCGGAAGACTGGATGACAGTGCGGGAAAAGTTATTTCACCAAGGGCGCGCGCCCTTG
>JBEKZT010000089.1:0-7581 GCA_049509595.1 Verrucomicrobiota bacterium | reverse complement strand
CGGCTTTCAATTCGCGGATGCGGTCGCAGACTTCATCGAGCATCGGGCCTTCGTTGAGACCTTTCCACGCGGCGACGAGGCCGACGGCGGTGATGGAATTTTTATTCGCTTCATCGGCGGCTTCGAGAACGGGTTCGGGTTCGATGAATCCATATTTCGGCGAGCCGGTCTGGTAATGCGACGACTGTGCGCAAAAGCTGCAATTCTCCGAGCACGCGCCCGCCTTGGCGTTGACGATGGAGCAGAGGTGAATTTTGTTGCCCTTGAATTGTTCGCGAATGCGGTTCGCCCACGAGAGCAAATCTAAAATGTCGGCGGACGATTCTAAATTGAAAAGCCACGTCGCTTCGTCGCGGGTGATATGGCCGCCGTTCAAAACGTGCTGGCCGAGTTCGGAAATTTTTTCGTGAATTGTCGCGTCAACCATTTTTACTGTCATGATTGACAGCATAGTGAGCGAATCAATTTTTGCAAGTGTCACTGCGGCGGCGGAGCAACATGCGATGGAATCGCCACATTTAGATAACTGGCGAGCGAGGCGATTTGCATGCCAGTGAGCGGGCCGCCGTCGGTTTCGGAAAATGCGGGCATGAGCGAACCGGGTTTGCCATGGGCAATCCATGTTTGCCAGAACTCATCGTTCGTCGGCGTCTTGAGCCCATGCAAATCCGGCACCATGGTCGCGCGATGTTCGCCTTCGTGGCAAATGGCGCAGACGACGTCGTAAAGCGCCTTGCCATATTTGCCGGTGCCTTGTTTTACATGACAGATGGCGCAATCCCCGCGAAAAATCGACTGCCGGTCCACTTTTGCGATCATCACGCCGCGCATGCGGTCGGCTTCGGACAGGTTCGTAAACACCATCGGCGCGATGATGATTTTAAGCAGCAACATTTTGGAACCTTTATCCGTCGAAAAGTTTAACGTCTTGAAAAGTGTTCCGCTTTTTCCGGCGAGATTCACCGTTGCTTCAACTTGCCCGTTCGTGCTGGCTGCAAGCGTCCACGGCAACGGCGGCAATTTCGCGGTGGTGCAGCCGCAGGATGGTCGGACGTTTAAAATGACAACGTTGCCTTCAGAAATGTTCGTGAAACTGAAAACAAAATGCGCCGTTGTCGCCATCGCCGTGACATTGGTTTCCTTTGTCGTGCCGTCCCAAGCCAGAACGCCATCCGGCAGCGGTCCGGATGCGTGCGACATGTCCGGCACATAAACTGGCGGCGTGGTCACGGCTGCTGTTGGCGGCGGTTGAACCGGCGGTGCGGGTGGCGCGCTGGCCGTCGTTGGGGTGGCTGGCTTGAGATATTGCGATTGGGTTGCGCAGCCAAATCCCAGATACAGCATGGCCAGACCGAATGCAGCAACGGCGATCCAATAACGAATGGCGCTCATAACCATCCAAGAATAACAATCGTGCAAATACTTGACCAGAGGTAACTATGTCCGGTTCAGCGCGCTCAACACCGCCTTGACCGACGCGAGTTCGATGTTCGTGTCCACGCCCGCGCCCCAGCGCGATTTTCCGTCGGCGGTTTTGATTTGGATATATGAAATCGCCGCAGCCTCTTCGCCGGAACTCAAGGCGTGCTCGCTGTAATTCGTGATTTCAAAACGCGGAACGCCTGCCGTTGTGAAGCCGTGGACAAGCGCGGCTAACGGGCCATTGCCTTCGCCGGAAAATTCAACGGCCTTTCCGTCGCGCAATAATTTTGCGCGGCATTTCACAATTCCGTTTTTGCTTTCCGTTTCAAAACCGGACAATTGCCACGGCAAATTTCTTTCAACGTATTCGCGCCAGAACATTTGTTTCAACTCCGCGCCGCTAACTTCGCGTCCGAGTTTGTCCACTGCATCGTTGGCAATCGGGCCGAACTCGCGCTGCATGTCTTTTGGCAGCTCGATGCCGAATTCGCTTTCGAGCAGATACGCGACGCCGCCTTTGCCAGACTGCGAGTTGACGCGGATGACTTCGCGGTATTCGCGCCCGATGTCCGTCGGGTCAATCGTGAGATACGGCACGTCCCAATGCTCGCGATTTTTATTTTCCCATTCCGCCAACCCTTTTTTGATCGCGTCCTGATGCGAGCCGCTGAACGCGGTGAAAACCAATTCGCCCGCGTAAGGCTGGCGCGGCGGAACGGTCATGCCCGTGCAACGCTCATAAACTTCGATGAGTGAATTGAGATTGGAAAAATCCAACTGCGGATCAATGCCGTGTTGATAAAGATTCAACGCGACCGTCACGATGTCCAAATTGCCCGTGCGTTCGCCATTGCCGAACAAAGTTCCCTCGACGCGCTCCGCACCCGCGAGTAAACCGAGTTCCGTCGCCGCGACGCCGGTGCAGCGGTCATTGTGCGTATGCAAGCTGATGATAAGCGAGTCGCGATTTTTGATGTTGCGGCACAACCATTCGATTTGATCCGCATAAACATTGGGCATCGCGACCTCGACCGTGTCCGGCAGATTCAAAATCATTTTGCGTTGCGGCGTCGGCTGCCACACGTCCATGACGGCCTCGGAAATTTCCTTCGCGAATTCCACTTCCGTCATGCTGAAGCTTTCCGGCGAATACTGGAGCATGACTTCCGTGCCTTTGAGTTTCGGCAAACGGTCTTTGATCCATTGCGCGCCGCGCACGGCGACCTCGACGATTTCCTTTTTCGATTTGCCAAACACAACGCGGCGTTGCGCGGGCGAAGTCGAATTATACAAATGAATGATCGCCTTCTTCGCGCCGACGAGCGACTCGACGGTGCGCTCGATCAAATCCTCGCGCGCCTGCACGAGCACCTGCAACCAGATGTCGTCCGGCGCGTGGCCTTTCTCGATGAGCAAACGGTTGAAGGCGAATTCCGTGTTCGACGCCGACGGAAAACCGACTTCGATTTCCTTGAAACCAATTTTCACGAGCGTCTGGAACAATTCCAATTTTTGCGACACGTTCATCGGCACGGCGAGCGCCTGGTTGCCGTCGCGCAAATCCACGCTGCACCAAATCGGTGCGCGGGTGAGGACGCGGCCCGGCCACTGGCGGTCGGGCAGCGCCACCGGCGGGAACGGACGATATTTTTTGGACGGATGTTTTTGCATGGTGTCTAGCTTTCTGATTATTGCCGTCCGGCGATGAAGTTAAAACAAAAAACCCACCGCCGTCTGGCAGTGGGTTGATAAATTTCGTGAACGAATCAAAACCCGACTGCCGCGCCGGTCAGCAGCGCGTTCGTAAGCAGCAGGTTCAAGTTTTGATTCACGCGTGTAAACTAACCGAGCCAATGGCGCCGGTCAAATGATTTCATCCTTTGAATGGCCAGACATTTTCTGTTTCAATCTCATCGGTTGAGAAAGCAAATAACATGGCAAAGATTGATCATAAATTGGAAAAATGGATTCGCTGGCTCAAGGTAATTGAAGGGGAATTGGAGTCGCTCGTCATTGCCAAGAAAGTTTTTTGGACGGTTCAAGGTCTCATAAAAGCGCATCCCGAAATTCCATACAGGCAGAGCATCTTTTATTGGTATTTGGGTAACACATATATTGCTTACGCTTTGACGGGAATACGGCGGCAGGCAAAATTTCAAAAGGACAGTATTTCGCTCACTCAACTTTTGACGGAAATAGTGCAAGAACCAACCAAAGTTTCTCGCAAATATTATTTGGAATTACACGCAAAAGCTAAAAAAGCCAATTTAGTGAACAAGCAATTTGACCGTCTGTGCCAAAAATCTGGAGACTTACATATTTCATCAGACTTGGTGCAGCGTGACTTAGATAAATTAAAAAATCCGGTTAAGGATTGTGAGGATTTTGCAGACAAGCTGATTGCTCACCGCGATCAACGTCCTCCGAAACGACTGCCGAAATTCAATGAAGCTGATAAAGCCATTCAAACTTTGTATGACCTTTGCCGGAAATACCGCTTTATCTTGCTTGCGGATTCCAAAAATACAGTGAAAGAAAAACTGGATTACGACTGGCAGGAAATATTCGATTTTCCTTGGAGACAAAAATAATAAAGTGCCATGGAAAATAATTTTGGCAGCAGCAGTTTTTGGATTATTGAGTCTTTTTTCCGTCTTCGCGCAAAGCCATCGTCGAATGCAGTTCCGTTTCGGATTCAGAACCACTCATGGTCTGGTGCATCGCGTCCGGGGGAAGATCAATTCCGCCCGGCCATTCCACACAGCCAAAATCGGGATTGATGGTGACGGCGTTGAAAGTTTTTGCATCGAGCAGTTTCAGAAACACGCCGCCGCGCTGTTCCGGTTCGACGGGAAAAACTCCCGCCAAGCCGTCATTGAAGACGACTTGCAATCGGCAGCCCGAAAGCGGTTTGGCAGAAACAATCCGAATCATGCTCCTATTTTACTCCAACGGCGCAATTTTGGAAGGCTCTTTGTTGGCGCTGGCCAGTTCCCAAGCCTGTCGCAGTTCTGTCCGATGCAACACCGCCCATTCGAGGACGAGCGCCTGCGCGCGGCGAGTCATGTCGCCTTCCATGACTTCAAGCGTGTTGATGTTGACCTTGATTTCCTCGCCTTGATAAACCGCGTGAAAATGCGGCGGCGCATGGTCGCCATAAAACATGCGGATAATGATGCCGTAGAATCTGCTTAATTCGGGCATGGCGAAAAAGTTTGTTACCCAATAAACGCCGCGTGAACCGCCTTCGTCGCCGCTTCGCCTTTCGCGAGGTCAATGACGACGGAAATTTTAATTTCGCTTGTCGAGATCATGTCAATGTTCACACCGGCCTGCGCGAGTGCTTCAAATAATTTTCCCGCGACGCCCGTGTGCGATTTCATGCCGACGCCGACGATGGACAGTTTGCCGATTTTTTCGGCGGTGATCACGTCGCGCAGGCCGATCTCTTTTTTCAGACTGCCGATGACTTTTTGCGCCTTGAGCAAATCCGCTTTCTCGACGGTGAACGAAATGTCCGTCTGCGGCGTGCCGGTGCCGTGGCTGATGTTCTGGACGATCATGTCCACGTTGACGGTCGCGTCGCCGAGCGCCTTGAAAATTTTCGCGGCCACGCCGGGTTTGTCCGGCACGCCGACGAGCGTGACCTTGGCCTGATTTTTGTCGAGCGCGACGCCGCGCACGACGACGCCTTCCATGCTTTTGGTTTCTTCTTTCACAATCGTTCCTGGGTTTTCGTTTAGGCTGCTGCGGACTTCAAACACGACGCCAAATTTTTTCGCAAATTCAACTGAGCGGCTCTGCATCACCTTTGCGCCGAGGCTCGCGAGTTCGAGCATTTCGTCGTAGGAAATTTCCGAAAGCTTGTTCGCGTTCGGCACGAGGCGCGGATCGGCGGTGTAGACGCCGTCAACGTCCGTGTAAATCTGGCAAAGGTCGGCCTTGAGCGCGGCGGCGAGCGCGATGGCCGTCAAATCCGAACCGCCGCGGCCGAGCGTCGTGATCTGGCCATCCTTCGTTTCGCCCTGAAAACCGGCGACGATGACGACGTTGCCTGCGTCGAGCAGCTCATGGACTTTTTTCGGCGTGATGTTGTGGATTTTCGCCTTGGTGTGAACCACGTCGGTGACGATGCCCGCCTGCGCGCCGGTGAGCGACACGGCGGGAATGTTCACCGCGTGCAGCGCGATGGCCGTGAGCGCGATGGTCTGCTGCTCGCCGGTCGCGAGAAGCATGTCCATCTCGCGTTCGCTCGGCAACGGCGCGATGTCCTTGGCGAGCTTGATGAGGCCGTCGGTCACGCCGCTCATCGCGGAAACGACGACGACGATCTTGTCGCCCTGCGCGTGGTATTTCGCCACGCGCGCCGCGACATTCTTGATGCGGTCGGTGTTGCCCACCGAAGTGCCGCCGTATTTTTGGACAATCAGAGCCATGTTTGAATTATCGGAAAACGAAGAATGCCAGAAATGCGCTGGCAATCAAGCTGTGTAACACCGAATAAGAAAGGCGGCAAATTTGCTTTCCGCCTTCACACCTTTGCGTGAAATTCTCCGCGTGCAAAGACTCGGCAAAAATCTTGGCGGCTATTTCGGCGAGACAATTGATATTCACGCCGTGCTGCGCGACATCGAAACACCGGCGCAACAACACGGCTGGACTTCGGAAATTTTTCATGTCTCGGCGGAATTCAAATGGTTTGCATTTCATCGCGAAGTGTCATCTAACATCTTGCATTCAACGTCACGCATTTACATTTCCACCGGCATTCACGGAGATGAACCCGCCGGGCCGCTTGCTGCGTTGCGTTTGCTTCAGGAAAATAAATGGCCGGACAGCGCAGAGATTTTTCTATTGCCGTGCTTGAATCCAGCCGGCTTCACGCTAAACCGGCGCGAAAACGCCGCTGGCATTGACCTCAACCGCGATTATCGAAATCCTGAATCCCTCGAAGTCCGCGCACACATTGCATGGCTGGAGCGGCAGCCGCGATTCGATTTGTATTTTTGCCTGCACGAAGACTGGGAATCTCACGGCTTCTATCTTTATGAACAAAACCCGGATAAAAAACCTTCGTTCGCGGAAAGAATGGTTGAAGGCGTTCAAAAAGTTTGTCCGATTGATTTGTCTGAAAATATTGAGGGGCGCGCGGCAAAAGGCGGGATCGTGCGATCGAACATTTTGCCGCAGGAACGTCCCGACTGGCCGGAGGCGTTTTATCTCATCACACAAAAATCCCGACAAGGCTACACGCTCGAAGCGCCGTCGGATTTTCCGCTGACTACGCGAGTCAATGCGCTTACTGCGGGCGTGAACGCGGCATTGAGCAATTTGTAATTCGTTTGACCGGCTGCTGTTTTTTTGATAAAATAAGTTTCGCTGCGAATTAAATTCTGTTTGCTAAAATGCCAATGTAGCTCAGTGGTAGAGCAACGGTTTCGTAAACCGTCGGTCGTCAGTTCAATCCTGACCATTGGCTCCACTTTCAATAGGTTGTAAATCAGGATTTGGAAGCAGTTTTCATTTTTTCAAAGAACGCGGTTCCTAGAAGGGCGTGACAGCAGCCTTCCCGACGCAAAATCATTCCTACTGCATCTTATGGCAGATAATTCCGGTAAAAGCGGGATGGAAATGATGGCGCGTTAGTATCGGTAAATTGGCAAATGTCGTTGGTGTCGGCGATGGCAGAGCCCAGCAGCGTCCAGTTGGTGAGGTCGATTGTCCCTTGAAAATCATAGCTTTGGCCGGGGGTGCCGAAAAATTGAAGCTGGATGCCGCCGTCACTTAATTTTTGAATGTTGTTCAGGCTACCATACTTGATGGTGGTCAGATCACTGCCGCCGGAAGCGTTGACGGCGTAGCCGGTGACGTAGATGGAGCCATCGGGAGCAACGGCAACGGCGTTGGCAACGTCATTACCATTGGTTGGACTATTGTAGGAGATAAACCACAGCTGATTGCCGTTGTTATCATATTTAACAGTCGCAAAGTTATTGTTCGTCCCGATTGAAGAAAATCCCGTGACATAGACATTTGCAGCACTATCCAACGCAATGCCATTGGCTGTGTTTGGGTTGAATACATACCAAACCGGCATGCCTTCTCCGTATAGATTCATTTTGAAAGTAAACGCACCGCCGGTCAGATAAACATTGCCAC
>JBEKZT010000088.1:0-7631 GCA_049509595.1 Verrucomicrobiota bacterium | reverse complement strand
CTGCAAACCGGACAAAATCATCGCAGGTCAAATAGGGTGGAACGTGGAACCTTCAAAAGC
This sequence comes from Verrucomicrobiota bacterium, assembly GCA_049509595.1. Classification (GTDB taxonomy): domain Bacteria; phylum Verrucomicrobiota; class Verrucomicrobiia; order Limisphaerales; family UBA11358; genus UBA11358. Next base: position 7,571 of record JBEKZT010000088.1, on the reverse strand, counting down.
CGATTTTCACGACGAAGCTGGGCCGGAGCGACCCAAACAAAAATAATTAAGCCCCTGTTAAACGTCCGCGCAACGCACGCGGACGACGCCGGCTTGATGAAAATCCGCGCCCCAATCGTCTTGAGCATAGAGGCTTCCCCATTGGGCAAACCGATTTTGAACCAGATGTTCCTTTGCAACATGTCGCCAGCATATTCCATTTGCACTGGCGCGCCTTTGGGCTTGGATTTGCCGTGAGATTTTTTTGTCGCGCTCACGATGCCACCTCCACTTTTCGGTATATTGTGTGAAAAGTTTCATCAAATGCTTTGTTAAGACGTGCCTGTGTGCTCCTGACAAACAGCGCGACACCTGTGCAAATATGTTCGATTTCTGGCCCACTAAATGAACATCCATTCCGGCTTTGATAATCGATGGTGTCTGATAGTAATTGCAAAAGCCCGTTGGCTTCAGTCTTTGCAAACTCCAATTCAGTCAGTGGGATGTTGTGTTTGGTCAGTTTTTCACGGATGGCGGCGGGGATAATATGCTCTGGTTTCATTCCGTGAAATTCGGGGCGTTTTTGTGCGGCCAATAGGTTGACAAATTCCAGTTCAGATAGCGGAACTTTTGCGACTGGTTTTTTGCCAGAGCGAGAAAAAATAACAAGGCACGACGGGTGACAATCTCCTTTTGGAAGCGCGTAATCGTCGTGGATTTCCAAATGCGATTTCAAGACTGCGGGCTTGGTTTATTTTCGCGACGTCATCGGTGCGCTGTTTAAATACAAGGCGTGCTACGAAGCGAAAGTAAGGGACAATTTCCAACTTACGGCCATCGGTCAAAAAATTTGGGAAACACTGGATTACGCTCTCACGAGCCGTAGCATGGTGGTTCTGGATGGATTGGAGGGACGCGGCAAAACTGAAGCAGTGAAATCCTGGTGTCAGTTGCATCTTGGCACAGCTCGCTTTGTGAGCCTGAAAGGCATCACTAATAAAACCACGGCTTTTCGAGAAATCGCCAAGGCACTCGGTATTGCTTCGACCTATACACGCACCGCGCCACAAATGCAGGCACGCATTGAGGACGTGTTGAAGCGTTCAAAGCTGATGTTGGTGGTGGACGAAGCGCACTTTGTTTTCAACCAAAGCCGCCGAATGTATTCACGGCCCGAATTGGTGGATTGGATTGACACCGCGATTTGCAATTGTGGCGTTCCTGTCGGTCTTGTTACTACTCCACAATTTATTGTCTGCATGACGCGCGCCGCCGATCAAGTTGAATGGAACTATCGGCAGTTTCGTCGCCGCGTCAAACGCTGGGTGAAATTGCCTCTGACGAACACCGAAGAGGACATCAAAGCAGTAGCGCGGAATGTTTTCAAAAAAGCCGACGCCCAAACGATTTCAAAAATTGCTGGCTACGCACTTTTAAGCAAGCGTGATTTGTCGGCCGTTGGTGACGTGGCCGCCGAAGTGCGTGTAATGCTCGGCACCGAAGATTTAAGCAACGCAACAGTGAATCACGTTCACCGGGCGATTTACGATTTTCTTTTGCCAAGCGATAAGACGTTTTTGGAAGGCATGGAAGCGGCGCGAAACATCGGACGTAAATCCATTCGCAAACCGACACGCCAATTGCCGGACGATCCAGCACTAGAGCCGGAAGAAATTTCATCTGCCCATCCGAGTGGAAGCTTGACGCTGCCTGGATCGCGCGTTCGCGCTGGCGTGGAAGCTTCTTTGATTGAGGCTTAACACATTTTTTAATCGCCGGTTAAGCCGGCATTGAAACACGGTTTTTACACCCGCCAAAAGGGTGCGCGATTTGTGTTTTCAAAATTCTTGGAACTTGGAACTCTCTCATTCCGGACAAAATCGTCACGGCTTTACACTTCAAAAACGCAGCGCACGTTTTCTTTTTTCTCTTCCAATTCAGCTTGAAGTTTTTTTCGCTCGCTCGCCAATTGCTTTTGGAGCGTCTCAACCTTCTTAAAATCGCCCGCTGCGGTGAACTTCATAATCTCATCTTTCAACGCGATTTCGCGCTCGGCGATCTTTGCGGTGTATTTTGAATCGAGTTCTGCCAGTTGTTTTTTCTGCGCATTTGTGAGTTTAGCGGTGGGCGCGGTTTTGTTCAGCCGTTCCATCGCGAGTTCGTAGGAAGATTTCATAACATTTCAATCCGGCGTTGGTTTCTTTTTCCATGGTTGACTGGGAAATTTAATCGGTGGCGGTTTCGGCTTGGCGATTTGCAACTCCGAATCGTTTTCAGTTTTTGCGGTTGCAGGATTATTTTTCGCGTCTTCGCGCCACGATTCAATTTTTGCCTGCAAACCGTGACGCTCGGCAGTCATCTTGTCGCCGGACTTCATGTAAAACAGCGAGAGGTTCGTGTGCACGAGCTGTTCTTTCGGGCGAAGTTTCTCCGCCTTGTGACCTTCGGCGATTGCGGACACAAAATCGCCCTTGCGATAGAACGCCATGCCAAGCGCCAGTTGCGCTTCAAAATTTGAAGGTTCAAAGGTCAAAACGCTTTGCAATTTCACAATCGCACTGTCGAAATCGCCGCGGCTGAAATCAAACATCGCATCATCGTATTGTTCCTGTAAAGTCATGCGTTGGGCAACGTAACGCACATTTATGTTCCGGCGCAAGCGGCGCGCGGTACAAAAGATAATTTGCATTTGCCGGACAGGTACATGAATTGCCTTAATGATCACAAAATAAGTATTAGAATTTGACACACTCGCTTCGCCTGTTTACTGTAAAAAGGCAATAGTGCCGTGCTGTCTGCTTCAACCGTCAGCTCCCACTTTGCAGCGCGGTAAATTTTAACTTTGGTTTTATTTTGAAGTTTCATGAGTGATACAATGATACAAACGCCGTCGCCCGGCGGTGCGCCGAAAGTCGCCAAAATCAACGAGGCGGTCATTCGCATCGCGGGCAATTCGCAGGATGGCATTCAGGCCATCGGCGGATTCCTCGCGCGGCTTGCCGGTCGCAGCGAGCAGGAAGTCATGACGTTCATGACGATTCCGTCCACGATTTCCGGTGGTCCATCCATTTTTCAAGTCCGCATCGGTTCTGGCGAAGTTTTGAGCGCAGGCGACGAGGCGGATATGTTGCTCTGCTTTTACCAGCACAGCTACGAGGATCATATCAAGTCGCTGAAACTTGGCGGTATCGTGCTTTACGACGCCGACCACGTTCAGCCCAAACCGGACTGGGAGGAAAGTTACCGCCACATTGGCGTGAACATTTCCAGTCTCACGGTCGAAGCTGTTGGTGGCACGGGGCGCGACAAGGGGAAAAATATTTTTGCGCTCGGCCTGCTCGCAAAAATTTTCGACCTCAACGTCACCAAACTCACCAAGCTCATCGAGGAACGTTTCGGCGGCAAAGACCCGGCGGTTGTCGCAAATGCGCTGACCTGTTTTAACGCCGGCTACAATCACTCGCTGGAAAACCTGCTCAAGACTTATCAATTTTACACGCCTGACAAAAAAGACCGCCATCAGGTCGTGATGAACGGCAATGAAGCGCTTGCTTATGGTTTGATCGCGGCGGGCGTGAGATTTGGTGCAGGTTATCCGATTACGCCGTGGTCGGACATCATGGAATCGCTGCGCCGTGAATTGCCGAAATACGGCGGCACGTTTGTGCAGACCGAGGATGAAATCGCCGCGATCTCGATGGCTCTCGGTGCGAGTTACGCCGGACGAGTCGCCGTGACCGGTTCGAGCGGTCCGGGAATTTCTTTGAAGACCGAGGCGCTCGGCTGGGCGGTCATGGCCGAAATGCCGCTCGTCATCGTTGACGTGCAGCGCGGCGGCCCTTCGACGGGAATGCCGACGAACGTCGAGCAGTCCGATTTGAACATCGCGTGCTTCGGTGGCCACGGCGATTCACCGCGCGTCGTCATCGCGCCAACGAGTGTCGAAGATTGTTTTTACACTGCGATTGAAGCGGTCAATATCGCCCGCAAATATAGCACGCCTGTTTTCATTCTCACCGATCAGGGCATCGCCACGCGCATCGAGGCGTTCAACGAACCGAACCTCGAAAAAGTTTGCCAGGATATCTCGCCCAATTTTACGCCGGTTCCCGATCACAAACCTTACGATTTGTCGAAGCCCGACGGCATCACGCAGCACCTCGCGCCCGGCACGCGGATTCAAAGCGGAAAATATCCCATCGTCACCGGCCTCGAACACGACGAACTCGGCCATCCGACCGGCTCGGCAAAATTGCACCAGCAAATGACCGCCAAGCGCCGGAATAAATTGCGCAAGCTCGCGTGGGATTTTCCGAAGCTGAAAACCTACGGCCCGGATGAAGGACAAATTCTTCTCGTCGGCTGGGGTTCAAGTCAGGGGCCGATTCGCGAAGCCGTTGACCGAGCGCGCGGTATTGGCGAGGCTATTTCAGGTCTGTCCATCAAACATCTCAATCCACTGCCAAACGGACTTGAGGAAATTTTCAAAGGCTTTCACCACATTTTTGTCGTCGAACTGAACGACGAAGGAATTTATGGCTATGGCCAGCTCGCCGCGTTGCTTCGCGCCCGTTATTGCGATGCGCGCATCCGCGGCATCAACAAGTCTGATGGCCTGACGTGGAAGGTGAAGGAAATCCTCGACCGCGCCCGCATACTGGCCGATAAAAAGAATAAGTAATTTCAAATTTAGATTGTCCAAACGATCATGAGCACTCTCACCACTGAACTTCCCGACCGCAACGGCGACATCGCTGTCGTCAATTCGCCCGCGCCAGCCACCGAAGAACGCAAAGGTCTGACCAAAAAAGAGATTGCCGCCGACCACCCGACCTGGTGTCCCGGCTGTGGCGACTTCTCCGTGCTCGCGCTGTATTTCAAGCTGATTGAAAAGCGCAAGATGTGGCACGAGAAAATCACGACCGTCGCGGGCATCGGCTGCTCCAGCCGGTTTCCGTATTTCGTTCAGGCGCACGGCGCGCATTACATTCACGGACGCGCGCTGCCGTTCGCGAGCGGCATTTCACTTTCACGGCCTGATTTGCACGTCTTCGTTTTCGGCGGCGACGGCGACGCGTTTTCCATCGGCGGAAATCATTTCAACCACACTGCGCGCAAAAACATCAAGATGACTTACGTTGTCATGGACAACTGGGTTTATGGTTTGACGAAAAAGCAGACTTCGCCCACGTCTCCGCTCGGTTTCAAGAGCAAGACCGATCAGTGGGGCGCGGTGGATTATCCGATCAACCCGATGAAGCAGGCGATCTCCGCGGGGGCAACGTTCGTCGCGCGCACCACGTCAACGAATCCAAATCATGTTCTGGCAATGATGGAAGCCGCGATGGATCATGACGGTTTCAGTTTTGTCGAATGCCTGAGCGAATGCGTGGAATTTTACGAAGGCGCGTTTGACGCCGCGAACCCGCGCAAAGGTGGCGCGTTCAAGGAAATTGCGAAAGACCACGATGTCACTGACGAACTGGCGGCTTACAAGCTAGCGGGCGAACCGTTCCCCGGCAGCTTCGGCATTTTTTACAAGGTCAACAAGCCGACGAAGAACGCGAAGGAAGCCGAGATCAACCAATCGTTCCAAGGCAAAGTGACCGGCCTGAAAGACTGGCAGATTCTCCAGAAAAATTTCGACCGGTTGAAATAAGATTTTCGGATGCGAACGCCCCGGCTCGCGTCGGGGCGTTTTTTCTTCGCATCTCCGTGTCTTCGTGGTTTATTTTCCGCGCAAGTATGCCAATCTACGAATTTGCCTGTCCCAAGTGCCGGCGGATTTTTAATTTCCTGTCGAAGCGAGTGAATCCTGACCGGCTGCCGGTCTGTCCCAAGTGCGGCAACAAAAAAATGTCCAAACAAGTCAGCCGCTTTGCCACGAGCAAGGGACTGAAAGAGCCGGCGGCAAAAACTGAATTTGAAAGCGGCGAACCGCCGATGCCGGATTTCGACAATCCGCGCGTCGCGCGCGCCATGGCCGAAATGGAGCGCGATATAGAGCATTTGGACGAAAACAATCCGCGTCACATGGCGCACATGATGCGCAAAATGAAAGATCTCATGCCCGCCGGTTCGATGCCCAGGGAAATGGACGTTGCCATCAAGCGCCTCGAAGCGGGCGAAGACCCGGAAAAGATCGAAGCGGAAATGGGCGATCTGCTCGGTGATTTAATGGGCGGCGAAGCCGGCGGCACGGGCGTTGGCGGTTATGCGCGGGACAGCGGATTGTATGACTATTAAAAAAAGACTTCATTTTAAAACCCTCTGCTTCACGATTGAAGGCGCGAGCTCCTTCGCCACGTCATTTTATACCTACTACCTCTATTTTTTCATGCGGCATCAGTTTGGTTTTGGCGATGAACGCAACCTCGCCTTCGCCGCCCTGAACGGCCTGGTTTACGTTTTCGCCTCGTGGCAGGCCGGAAAATTCGCGCAACGGCGCGGCTATTTCAATGCGCTCAAATTCGGCTTCACCGTGTTGATCCTGATGCTGGTCGTCGGCTCCCAAATGAATTCCGCCGCCGGTCTCATCATCTGTACGGTCGTTCTCACCTTCGGCATGTGTTTTCTCTGGCCGACGATTGAGGCGCTCGTGAGCGAAGGCGAGGACGCCGAAAATCTGCCGCGCGCCGTCGGCACTTACAACGTCATCTGGGCGGTGACGAACGCGCTGTCGCTTTTTATCGGCGGCACCCTCGTGGAAACTTTCGGGTTCAAAACGCTTTTTTACCTGCCCATCGCCATTTTGAGCCTGCAACTCGTGCTGGTCTTTTGGCTGGAAAGGCACGCAAGTGAAATGGCGCACGCAAATAAAACTGCCGCTCCGCCGCCGCCCGACCCAAACCGTCCTTCGCCGGCGAAAACGAAAGCATTTCTGCGAATGGCGTGGCTCTCGAATCCATTTGCCTACATCGCCATCAACTCATTTATTCCCGCGCTGCCCGGCGTCGCCGCGCGATTTCATCTCTCGCCGACGTTTGCGGGATTTGCCTGTTCGCTCTGGTGCTTCATCCGGCTTGGCACGTTTGTCGCGCTCTGGCATTGGACCGGCTGGCACTATCGTTTTCGCTGGCTCGTGACGGCGTTTGCCATGCTCGTCATTTCCTACGCGCTGATTCTCATCGTGCCGAATTTTGCCGTGCTCATTGCCGCGCAAATTTTCTTCGGTGTCGCCATCGGGCTGATTTACTACTCGTCGCTGTTTTACTCGATGGACGCGAGCCATACGAAAGGCATCAACGGCGGCATTCACGAGGCGGCCATCGGTTGCGGCAACTGCCTCGGCCCGGCGGTCGGAGCGGCCTCGCTGCAATTTTTTCCGCAATACGCCCACAGCGGTGCCATTGCCGTGAGCCTGTTGTTGCTCTGTGGCATGGGTGCCCTGCTCACGATCTGGAAAACCGCGCGCTAAACTTTCGGGTAATTGCGGGAAATTTTGAGCCACAGATGAAACACGGATGAGCGTGGATTTTTGACACGAATTTCGCGAATTAAATTGGCTAAACCTCATCTTTATTTTCCGCGCTGCATGATAAAGATATAAATATTATGAAAGTAGGCGGAGTGATTATGCCGAAATGTCTGTG
>JBEKZT010000087.1:0-7757 GCA_049509595.1 Verrucomicrobiota bacterium | reverse complement strand
TCCAATCAATGCAGTTGTAATTTCACATGGCATAAGGCTATCGCAACTCATAGGTCACTGATAATGCTCCTGGTGGCTTCACAATAATCATGTAAATAAAAACAATAATGCCGATCAGAACAATGCAAAGCAGAAGAGCTAGTAAAAACGACCCGCAACCATAAGCTCCGGGTGCCCAAGTCTGTGAAATCGGAAAATATCCCTGCTTCGCCATCTTGGCTGCATCCGCCTGAAAAGCTACCGTAGCCGCTTCTTGGCTACCTCTGTAGATTCTGACGATAATCGGATCTTTGCTCTCTTTTTGAATGATGGGTGGCAGCTCTGGCGGCTTAACTGGCTCGACTTGCCGACTGCGAACAGGAACCTCAATCACCTCGTTGCAAGTCGGGCAATTTACTAACTGTGCCGCAATTTCTTCCGGTGCATCTATCGGTTGTTTGCATTTCGGACATTCAAAATGGATGTCTGGCATAATCGTGTATCGAGCCGTCTGACATTATTGTTAAGCCGCAGCCCATGCACGCCCGCGCGCAGGATTGATTTTTGCAATTTCAGTTTTTATCAGGGCTTATGAAAGTTGACCGGCAATTTTTTATCAAGCAAAAGCTATTTCAATTTCGTCCGCATGTAATGAAAAAGATATTGCTGGGCGTAACCGGCGTGCGGGCCGAAATGCGTGGCGGCAAAGCGGCGCAGGCGTGGCTCGCTGGCGCGGCGGCGCGGGAAATAAAGCCGTTGCAGCGCGCGTTCAATCCAGACATCCACGGGAAACGCGGAATCAAATCCGTAGGCGAAGAGCAAAACGCAGTCGGCAATCTTCCCGCCCACGCCGCGCAGTTTCATCAGTTCGGCGCGCGCCTCGGCGTAATCCAGCCGGCGGATTTTTTCCAGGTCAAATTTTCCATCCGCAATCTGCCGCGCGGCGGCGAGCAGGTTTGGGGCGCGAAAACCCATTTTGCAGGCGCGGAGTTCGGCTTCGGTCAAGGCGGCGATGCGTTGCGGTGAAGGAAATTGGTGGGGCGAGCGTCCCCGCGAGCCGTCGTCGCCATGCTTCAAATCATTCGCGGCTCGCGAGGACGCTCGCCCCACCGCAGCCGGTTCGCCAAAGCGTTCGCACAGCAGCGCGACGATTTGGCGGATTTGGACGATTTGCTTGGTCGAAGACAAAATGAATGACGCAAGACATTCCCACGGCTCTTGTCGCAACACGCGCAAACCGTGACAAGCCGCGACCGCTTTTTGCATCGGCTCGTCTTTTGGAAAAGTTTCGAGAATCGCGTTTAAATCAATTCCCGCTTGCAGAAAATCGTGGAGCCAGTTCCAATTTTCAACTGGTTCAGCAGTTTCAGCTTCAATCGCATCGCGCGTTTGTGTCAGTCGCACCCAATGTTTCCCGACAACGCCAGTCCACGAATTATTTTGTTTTCGCCAGCGGAAAACCTGGCCGGAATCCAGCGTCGCCGCCAAATCGTAATCACGCACGGGCAAAACTAATTGGTGGGGCGAGCGTCCTCGCGAGCCGTTCGGTTGAATTCTTTCTTTCTTCGGCTCGCGGGGACGCTCGCCCCACCTTGTGACATTTGCGATCATTTTATTTCAGATTGTAACACTCCCATAAATGCACGCGGTGGAAAACGCGGCCGTTGATTCCGATTTCTTTCACGCCGAGGTCGGTGACGGACTGAAATTCCTGAACGATTTGCAAGGGCGCGGAATTAGGCGCGGGAATTTTTCCGTATTGAATCGGCTTGTGTTCCACCCATTTCCAAAACCAGTCGCTTTCCAGCGGATACGGATCTACTTCACTGACATAAATGGCGATCTGGCCTTTGCGATTGGCGCGATAATCATATTCCGGCCAGAAATAAAACTGGTTTTGCGGCGTGTCGGAATCCACGCAATAAACAAGCGGTTGCGACTTCAGTGCGGCTTTTGCTTCGGGCGAATAAAACGAAAACAGGCCGGTGATGCCGTAATGGCTGCAAATGATGAATACAGGTTTGCGTTGCTGTTCAAGTTTTTCACGTTCCGTTTCGACGAGCGCGGCGGCTTGTTTCCACGCGCGCACGCGGCGCGACGGGTCTTTTTCCAGCGGCAATGGTTCGCCGGTGACTTTGGCGATCAAACTGGTCTGGTGCATGAACGCGACGGCAAAAAATCCAAGCACAAGACCGATGGGCAAAAATAATTTTGCGGCGCGACGGTGTTCGTTCCAATAAACGGCCATCAAACAGAACATCGGCAGCACGGCGGGCGCGATCCAGTTTGGCAACACGCGCGAGTGGAACGAAAAAATCCAGTGGCCTAAAAAAACCGGCGCGCCCATGCAAAAAAAGTAAAGCCACAACGGGCGTTCGCGGCGGAACTTCCAGAAACCAATCATTGCCCACAGGGCACCGACGAAGAAAATCGGATTGAGCAATGCAAATTCAGCAAACGTAAAATCCCAAAAGTAACGCAGCGTCGGTTTCCATTCGCTGCGCATTCCGGCGTCGCCGGCGACGTGCCGGACGGTTATCCAGCCATGTTGCGAGTTCCAAATGAAGACGGGCAGCGTGCAGAGCAAAAAAATCAGCAACGCGAGCCACGGGCCGCATTTTCGCAATTGGCCGCGCGCCGTAGGACAAAGCGCGAAGAAAACCGCCCAGCAGACGAGTTGATACGCCGCACTGTATTTGCACAAAAAACCGAGCCCCATTGCCAGTCCGACGATGAGCCAGTCGCGCGATTTTCCGTCGGGTTGCACTGCGCGCCAGCCGGCGACGAGCGCCCACATCCAGCACAAAACGAGCGGCGGATCAATCGTCATCAAAATCGTTCCGATGCCGAGCAATGGCGTGGCGGTGACGACGAGCAAAAGCCAGAACGCCAGTCGTGCGCCGATTTCCCGCGCAAGAAATCGCAGGACGATGAAGCTTAAAATTGCGGCGAAGAGCGGTGAAAAAAATCGGACGCCGAATTCCGTGTCGCCAAAAATATGAGTGCCGACGAATTGAATGAGCGCGATGCCCAACGGCTTGCTGTAATACGACAGCGCAAGATGCTTCGACCAAATCCATTGATACGCTTCGTCCTGACTCAGGCCAATCGTGCCGCTCGCGAGGTAAATCCAGCGCGCAATGAGCAGAACGAAAATTAAAATATAACCGAGGCGAAGCCATTCGATTTCGAATTTCGGATTTCGGATTTCCGACAGGGCGGACTTTTGGATTTCTGATTTTGGATTCTGGATTCTGGATTCTGGATTCAGTAAGGACGGCAATTGTTCGCGCCAAAGCGGAAACCATTTTCTTCCAATCCAGTTCCAGATTGATTGAAGCGCGATGGCAAATGCCGCCGCATAACCCGCGCCTAAAATCGCGCCAGCCAAAACGTCGCTGGGATAATGCACACCGTTATAGACGCGCGAAAAGGAGACGGCGGTTGCCATGAGCAGCACCGGCAACGTGAGCCACAGTTTTCGACGGTAAAAAAGAAAAACAATCATCGTAGCGGCGAACCAATTCGCTGCGTGCGCGGACGGCATGCTGCCGGAATTGGTGCAACCCAGCCTTTCAACGACGTCAGGCAACACCATGCACGGACGCGGGCGGGCGACGGCGTGTTTGATGGTGTTGACGATGAGCGGATCGCCGAGCGCGACGACGAGAAGAATCATCAGGGCGCACAAACGCGCGCGCGCATTTCCAAGGCACAAAGTTGTTACAAAGGACGCAACGATCAGAAGGACAAACCAGCGCATCACGCCGTTGCCGCCGCTCAAAATCGGCATGAGCCAGTCAAAGATCGGATTGCTCAACGTGCCGTTGACGAAATGAAACAGTGCTATGTCGAGCGTTTGCAGCCAATGCATTGCGGACAGTGTAAAGACAAATGGAAGTTTGGAAAATGGAATTGCGCTGTTATCTCCATGAATTGACGCCGCCGCCGCGCTTCTCTAATCTCCGCTCATGGCCAAGAAATCTTCCGGTGCAATCGGAGAAATCGGAGGGACAAGCTCCGCGAGTCCCAAATCAAAAACTCCCGCCGAGAAGTCAGGGACTCGTGGAACTCGTCCCTCCGAATCGCGTCAAAAATCCTCCACCCTCCTCGACACGCACGTCATTTATTGCGGCGACAACTGGAACAGCTCGCCAAGCTGCCCGATGCCTGCGTTGACCTCATCTACATAGACCCGCCCTTCAACTCCAACCGCAACTACGAAGTTTTTTGGGGCGAGACCAAGGAGAAGCGCACCTTTGAAGGACGAACGTAAAAAAACAAATCAGTATTTACCCTCACCCGGCCTGCGGCCACCCTCTCCCATCAGATGGGCGGGGGTTTTGTTTGCACGACCTCCCTTACCCAACCCTCTCCTCAAGGAGAGGGTTTTCACATTTCCTGCGCAAACCATTGAAAACAAGCCTCTAGTGATGTGAAATCTGTTCAAAGTCAGGCGTGACCACATCAAAGTTGAGCGTAACTTCACTTGAGTTCTGTCCAACTTTGTCAGAGTTGCGCGCAACTTCGCCGGCGTTGAGCGCAACGTCAATGTGGTTGCGCGCGCCTTCAGTCCAGCAGACCGGAACTGTATCCGGGTCGTTCGCGCCTTTTATCATCTTGCAAATAACTTTTTGAAAGATTGGCCTCATTTGAACCGTATTACTTATAGGGACTGTCGGCATTTGGCTTGCCGGTTGCCAGTCTCATCCGCTCGCAGGCTTGTTGGCGGCAGCCTGGCGCGTGGAAAAAATGACCGCCGCCTTGGGAAAAAAACAACATGAATGGACCGAAACAAATCGAAGATGATACAAACAAAATCATCAACGCGTGGAGCACGCTCGCGCCAACGGCGACATTCGCCGGCATGACGCTGACGCAATACAAGGCGAAGGTGCAGCCGTCGTTCGACGCGCGCACGCAAGTCATGACGCTGCAAACCCAGAAGGACTCCGCGGAAGATGCGCGTGACGGCGCGGATAAAGTGACCGTCCCGACCAATCAACTCGTGGTCAATGCCGTGAAGGGTGATCCGGCCCACGGCGAGGACAGCGACCTGTATGAGGCGATGGGTTACGTCCGCAAGAGCGCGCGCAAAAGCGGTCTGACGCGCAAGAATAATGCCGCGCCGGAGGCGGTGAAAAAATAAAAACCCCTCACCCGTTTGACGGGAGAGGAACGGGGTGAGGACATTTTCCCGCCGGTATGAGAAATCGTTCCGGCGGTTTGTGCTTTAATAAACGATGAGCGAGCGCACCGGATAATCTTTCAATTTCTCGCGGCCATTCAGGAAAGCGAGTTCGATGAGAAAGCCGATTTCCAGAATTTGCGCGCCGAGTTTTTTTACGAGCGCGGCGGCTGCGGAAGCGGTGCCGCCGGTCGCAAGCAAATCGTCAATCAACAAAACACGCATGCCGGGCTTGAGTGCGTCCGTGTGCATGGCGATGGTCGCCGCGCCGTATTCGAGCGCGTAATCCTGTTCGTGCGTCGTAAAAGGCAGTTTGCCCTTTTTGCGGACGGGCACGAAACCGGCATTTAATTTCATCGCGGCGGCGGCGGCGAAAATAAATCCGCGCGCGTCAATGCCCACGACGGCATCCACCGAGCCGGGCTTGAATTTTTCCGTGAGCAAATCAATTGAGCCGGTAAACAACCGCGCGTCGGCGAGCACGGGCGTGATGTCCTTGAATTGAATTCCGGCTTTCGGAAAATCAGGGACGTTGCGAATGGCGTGTTTAATTTCGGCGGCGGTTGGAGCAGGCATGTTTTTTATTCTTCCGGCTTTTTTGTGCTTTCGAGTTTCTCAATCATCTTGCGGAGTTTTTTGAGCGCGAGGTTTTGAATCTGCCGGACGCGCTCGCGCGTGACGCCGAATTTTACGCCGACCTCTTCCAAAGTTCTTTCCGCGCCGCCATCGAGGCCGAAACGATAGCGCAAAATCGTCGCCTCGCGGTCGTTAAGATGCTTGACCATGTCCTGCAACATGTCGGTGATGCTCTTGTCTTCGAGGTTTTCGTAAGGCGACGTTGCATTTTCGTCCTCAACCACCTCGGAAAAATTGTTTGATTCCTCGTCGCCAATCGGCGCGTCGAGGGAGGCGGGACGGATTGCGGCCAACCGCATCTGTGCGACGCGTGCAGTAGTCATGCCAAGTTCACCGGCCAATTCCTCATCGGTCGGTTCGCGTCCCAAGGCTTCCTGTAATTTCATTCCGACGCGGCGCATTTTGGAAATTTTGTCCACGAGATGCACGGGCAGGCGGATCGTCTTCGATTGATTTGCCAGCGCGCGTTTGATGGATTGCTTGATCCACCAGGAGCCATAGGTGGAAAGCTTGCCGCCCTTTTTTGGATCAAAGCGCTCGACGGCTTTCATCAAGCCGATGTTGCCTTCGCTGATCAAATCCAGCAACGGCAGGCCGATGCCGTCGTAATCACGAGCGATTTTCACAACAAGGCGCAGGTTCGCCTTGATCATGTGTTCGCGCGCCTTTTTGTCGCCCTTCTTGATGCGCGCGGCCAGCTCGATTTCCTCCTGCGGCGTGAGCAATTTTACCTGCCCGATTTCGCGCAAATAAAGTTTGATGGCCGTGTCGCCGTCGTAACGCGCGATTTCCCTGCGGATGAATTGAGTGGTGTCGCCTTCAACGGGTCTTGGCGGGAGAGATTCTGGTATGACATACGCAGCGGGCTCGGCTTCCGCTGGTGCGGAAATTTTCACGAGCCGTTGAGTTTTGGCCGTTATGCCTTTTTGCGTTCTTGCCGCCATAAAACGACCAAGACGTTAAAGGCGAATTGCGCGCGCCTGCAAGAAAATTAACGCCGGCTGTCGCGCGCGAGGGTGAGCAGGTAAAGCAATTGCATGAGCGAACTAACGAGTGCGGCAACATAAGTCAAAGCCGCTGCGTCGAGAACTTTGCTGATGCCTTTGCGTTCGTCTTCACGGACGAGTCCAAGCCGGAACAATTGCTCCTTCGCGCGACGGCTCGCGTCGTATTCCACCGGCAGCGTGACGAGGTGAAACAACGTCATAATCCCGAAAATCACAATCGCGATCTCAATGAATTGATGAAAAAACTGATGGAAAATAAATGCCGCGAAGAAAATTCCCATGTAAGCCATGCTCGCGAATTGCGTCACCGGCGCAAGCTGCATCCGAAAATTGAACAATCCGTAAGCTGCCTGATGCTGCAGCGCGTGGCCGGATTCATGCGCCGCCACACCGACCGCCGCGACCGTGCGCCCGCTGAAATTTTCCGACGACAAAAACAGCGCGCGCTTCGTCGGATCGTAATGGTCACTCAAGTGGCCGGGAACTTCCTCGACCGGCATGTCGTTGAGGCCGGCGTCATCGAGGATTCTGCGCGCCGCCTGCGCGCCCGTCATGCCCGACTCGACGGCCACCCGGCTGTATTTGCCGTAGGCGTGCGACAATTTCACCTGCGCCCAGATGCCGAGGAGCAATCCGGGAATCGCGAACATCAACCACAATGGATCAAAAGCGTAAAACATAAACTCGGTTCAATTGACAGCACATCCGCCGTTTTCATTCAAAGGAACGCGCCGCCTTTGCTGGAATAAAACATAAATTAGATGAACGTGCAATTTAGTTTTCTGTGCGTTCCTTAATAACTGAATTCGCATTGTAGAATTTGCATAACACAAACCATGCGAACATGAGAAGAAAAACTCCAGGAACAAATGCAAATCTTGCGCTGCAACCATTTTCACTCGCACAACTCGAGAACCAGCCAGCCATATAACCAGAACCTGCCGTCA
>JBEKZT010000086.1:0-7766 GCA_049509595.1 Verrucomicrobiota bacterium | reverse complement strand
TGCGAGGGACGATTGTTCTCACGCGTGCCTTCCTCCGCCCGGTTGCAACCGGGCGGAGGACTCCAGCTTGGCGTTCTCTTTCAAGTCTGCCAAGAAGGACAATTAGCAAGATACAAGGGACACCGGAATCCGCCGGACATCTTCCATCGTCCCTTGCGGGACGAATGATTTTATAGGTTCATCATTCCAGCCACTTCGTAGCTGGCTAATTTCCATTGTCGCCCTGCGACATTCACGTCTTCTCCTACGGGTTTTAACTGTCTCTTTTTAATCTTCAACAAGACTTTTCAAAGGCAAAACACGGATTTATTGGATTTTTCACAGTTTTTTGACCTCCTGAACCGAATTTCTGGGCGATTAACCCAAATTTTTGACCGCCTGACCTTAATTTTTGGGCGATTGACACGGATTTTTCAACGATTGACCACGGTTTCCGGGCGGCTGACCTGAATTTTTGGTCGTCTGACACGAATTTCTGGTCGTCTGACCAGAATTTTTTGCCAACTGACACAGATTTCTGGTTAGCTGACACGCATTTTTCAGCGATTGACACCAATTTTTCCATGGCTGACACCGGCTTTTGATCGTCTTACACTGACTTTTTGACCGCTGGAGAACGTCCATGAACGTCTATTATTCCTTCTTCGCGGCCTTCACTTCGATATAAAGCTCGCGCAACTGGCGTGCCGAAACGGTCGAAGGTGAATCGGTCATCAAATCCGTGCCTTTGGCCGTTTTCGGAAATGCGATCACGTCGCGGATGCTCGGCGTGCCGCAGAGAATCGCGATGAGCCGGTCAAAACCGAGCGCGATACCGCCGTGCGGCGGCGCGCCGTATTTGAATGCGTCCAGCATGTAGCCGAAACGCAATTTGGTTTCTTCCGGCGGAATTTGCAGCACTTCCTCGAACACCGTTTTTTGCACGTCGGGCTGATGAATTCGGATTGAGCCGCCGCCAAGTTCAACGCCGTTCACAACCACATCGTAATGCTGGCCGCGGACTTTCTTCGGGTCGGTCTTGAGCAGTGGAATGTCTTCCGTGACGGGCGCGGTGAACGGATGATGGCTGGAATACCAGCGGTTCTGCTCGCGGTCGAAACCGAGCAGCGGAAATTCAATGACCCAAAGAAAATTGAATTGATGCGGATCAATCGTTAGCTTCCCCTGCCCTTTCAAAACGTCGGCGCAATAGAGTCGAATTTTGCCGAGGATTTCGCACGCCGTCAGCCATTGGTCGGCGGCGAACAAAATCAAATCGCCTTCTTCGATTTTCAGTTTTGAAGTGAGCGCGGCTTTTTCGGCGTCGCTGAAAAATTTCACGATGGGCGATTTCCATTCACCGTTCTGGACTTTGATGAAGGCGAGACCTTTTGCACCGAAACTTTTCGCGTATTCGGTCATCGTTTCGATCTGGCCTTGCGTCGCGCCCGCCATGCCTTTTGCGTTGAGTGCTTTCACCACGCCGCCGTTCGCAATCGTGCCGCTGAACACTTTGAACGTGCTGGCCTTGAATTCTTCCGTGAAATCCGCGAGTTCCATGCCAAAACGTGTGTCCGGCTTGTCAATGCCGTAACGATTCAACGCTTCCTCAAACGAAATGCGTTTGAACGGTGTCGGCACATCTATGTTCAAAGCGGTTTTCCAAACGCGCTTGAGCAAACCTTCAATCAAATTGTAAATGTCTTCGCGCTCGATGAAGCTCATCTCGATGTCCACCTGCGTGAACTCCGGCTGGCGGTCGGCGCGCAAATCTTCATCGCGATAGCAGCGCGCGAGCTGAAAATATTTTTCCACGCCGGCGACCATCAAAATCTGTTTGAACTGCTGCGGCGACTGCGGCAGTGCGTAAAACGTTCCCGGCTCGCGACGATTGGGAACGAGAAATTCCCGCGCGCCTTCGGGCGTGGATTTGAAAAGCGTGGGCGTTTCGACTTCGAGAAAACCTTGTTCATCCATGTAACTGCGCGTCGCAATTGCAACTTTAGAACGCAATTTCAGATTGCGCGCCATTTCGGGACGACGTAGATCGAGGTAGCGATATTTCAGGCGTAGTTCCTCGTTGACCTTGTTCGCGATTTCAGGATCGTCCACGGGGAACGGCAAAACTTCCGCCATGTTCAGCACTTCGAGCGCGGTAACGCCGACTTCGATTTCGCCCGTGGGAATTTTCGCGTTGTTCGTGCCAGTGGGACGTCGACGGACTTTGCCGGTGAGGCTCACGACGCATTCGCTGCGGAGCGCGGCGGCTTGCGCAAATAATTCGGGCGTCAAATCGGACGGATCGAAAACCGTTTGCGTGCGGCCTTCGCGGTCGCGAATATCAATAAAAATTAAACCGCCCAAATCGCGGCGGGAATGAACCCAGCCGGACAGCGTGACGGTTTGCCCGATGTGCGCCGGGCGCAGTTCATTGCAATGATGCGTGCGTTTCATTTGGAAAATCGCCAAAAGCGAACACTCATAATGGCTGGAATTAAAATGATTTTCAAAGATTTTCTTGGCTGCACCGAATTCCCGTCTCGCCAAGCGTAGCCGGTTGAACTAACCTGCTGCCGACATGGAGCCATTGTCAAAGCCGGAAATTATTTTCACCCACGAAAGCGACCTTGATGGATTGCTCGCGGGCGCGTTGTTGCAACGGCTCGCCAAAAAACTTTTTGGCACGGACACTCCACTGGAGGCGCATCACTACAATTTTTGGAAACAGCGCGAATTGCGCGAGCGCGCCGCGTGGGTCACGGATTTCACTTTTGAACCACGCCTCGACAAGCCCGATTGGGTCGTCATTGACCATCACGTCACGGAATTTTCACCGAAAAATGCGCGGCTCATCCATGATGTGAACAAATCCGCCGGCCTGTTGTGCTACGAACTTTGCAAGGAACACGGCATTGTTTCGCCTGCGCTGGATCGGCTCGTGCATCTGAACAATGTCGCCGATTTATTTCTAGAAGATGATCCTGATTTCGTGCTCGCATGCGATTACGCAAATCTCGTCAAAATTTACCAGTTTTGGAATTTGCACACGCTCATCGGGGGCGATATTGAAAGATTGATCGACCATCCGCTGCTCGAAGTCATGGCCGTGAAGCGCCGCATCGAAAATCCACTCGGGTTCGAGTGGAGTAAATCAAACATCACCGAAATCAGCCCGACCATCGGTTTCACGGACACGGTCGTCGGCAACAACAATCTCATCGTCCATCAACTGCTCGAACAGCAGGCGACGAAATACTCGGTGCTGGTTACGTTGTTCCGACGCGGGAACGCCGTTTTCGCCAGTTTTCGCAGTCGCAACGGCGAGGCACTCAAAGTTGCGGAAAAATTCCAAGGCGGCGGCCATGCCAACGCCGCTGGCGCACTGCTGCCCAAATCCGTCCGCAACGTTCCTGACGGCGTCGAATATCTGCGCCAGATTTTGAACCTGAAAAGCGAGACCCAACAAACCCGGCTCAATAGTTTGGAAAATCTTTTTGCCAGCATCGAAACCGACAAAAAGTAATGCCACGGTTTTGCGACCCGGCTGAATTCAAACCTTCTCAATTTTGTCGCGACATTTGGAACATTTCTTCGCAATCAGCCAGTCCAGCGAAAATTTGCCCGGCCCGAAAATCAAAATGATGATGGCGGCAAGCATGAAAAGAAATTCGTCGGCGGTCACAAATTTGTCCGGATCAGTGAAAATGGCTTTGACCCGATCCGGATCGGCGGTGAGATAGGCGACGCACATTGTGACGATGAGCGGAATCGTCAGCACACGCGAGCCGAGGCCGAGCAGCAGAAACAGGCCGCCGAAACATTCCGTGCAGCCAGCCATGATGGCGTTCAAGTGCGGATGCGGAATATGCAGGCTCTCAAAAAAGCCCGTCACTTTGTCGAGGTTCATCAGTTTGCCCTTGCCGGTCTGAAAAAATTGCCAGCCCCAATAAAGTCGCATCACTAACAGCAGCGGCGATTGCAGGCAACTGATGGCTTTGACCCAAAGGCAATATGCCTTTGTCAGCACCCCGAACTTGCTCGTGTTGGTTGTCATCATTTTATTTGGATTGTTTCAAACTGCAAAACCAGCCCAGCAACGCCCAGCTTGAAAACCATTTCTGGATCGTCTCGCCCAAGTCGCCGGAGATTCTTAAACCGGCCAGTTCCGCGCAGGCTTTTTCCAAAGTCGCGCCGTTTTGCAGCGCGGACAAAAGACAAAATTGCCCCGGTTCAAGCCGCTTATAATAAACTAAATCTTGAAAGCGATGGACGGCAAGAAAGTTGGTTCTGCGCTTCAGTCCGCGCGCCAGCCGCATTTTCTTGTGGCGACGATTTTGCTCCATCGCGTTGCTGGCCTCGCTGCGCAAACCGGAATTTCTTTTCAACTCGATCAGGAAATCGTCTACTTCGTTGTCCAATTTCAACAGCGTCAAATGCGGCTGCAATTGCAGACGAATTTTCGCCGCATCCAAACCGATTAAATCGTCCGTCTTGAACGGCGGCTTTGCCTCGTTGTCGAAAGCCTCCGTGTGCGCCCATTCCAGACGCGCCATGTCGAGCGCGAGTTGTTTGTGTGGCAAAACCCAGCGTGGCTCGGCCTCGATAAATTTCACCAGACGCGAACCGAGATTCCGCAGCGTGAAAGATTGCGACGGATAATGAGCAAGATAGGCGTCGGCGAGGCGCTCGAATTTTTTACCGCCGAGAATCGCGCGCAAGCCGGGATAATCTTCGTAAAAGCTTTGCCGGATGCGAAACCAGTATTGGCGATTGTAAATTTCCAATCGTTCGAATGATGTGAGCCGGTCGTTAGGCTTGATAAATTTTTTAACGATGACTTCCGTTTGCTGCCCGTCAATCCATTTCACCTGCATTTTGTCGCCACGAGCAAGCGGGCGCATGACGGCCGTCGCCATGAGCAGTTGCAATTCGTAAAATTCGCCCGCAGTCTGGCGGTCAGGTTTTGGCGATTTCATTTTCAAGACGTTTCAAAAATTTTCCAGCCTTCAATGCTTCGTCGTGGACTTCCTCGAAGGACGGAATCCGGTCGTCCCACTCAAGCAAAGTCGCGGTTTTGCCGGTGCGCTGAATGGCACGCTCGTAAAGTTTCCAGACTGGATCAATCACCGGATGGTCGTGCGTATCCAAAATGTATTTTTCAAATTTGCTGTGGCCGGCGATGTGGATTTGCGCGACGCGCTGCGCAGGAATACCGTTCACATAATCAAACGGATTGAAGCTGTGATTCTTCGAGGAAACATAAATGTTGTTCACGTCCAGAAGAATTCCGCAGTCGGCGCGCTCGACGACTTCGTTGAGAAATTCCCATTCGGTCATTTCCGAAACGTGAAACTCCGCGTAGCTGCTGACGTTTTCCACGCAAATCGGCACTTCGAGAAAATCGCGCGCCTCGCGGATGCGTTGCGCGGTCACTTTCGCGGCGGCGAATGTGTAAGGCATCGGCAGCAAATCGTGCGTGTAGCGACCGTCCACGCTGCCCCAACAAAGATGGTCGGAAAGCCACGGCGTGTTCGTGCGCTTGACGAGCCGTTTCAACTTTTTCAAATGCTCGCGGTTCAATTTTTCCGATGAGCCGAAATACATCGAGACGCCGTGCTGCACGACGCGGTATTGTTCGAGGATTTGATCGAGCACTTTCAGCGGACGCCCGCCGTCGCACATGAAATTTTCGGAAATGATTTCAAACCAGTCCACCGTCGGCTTCTTCGACAAAATGTGGTCGTAATGCGGCACGCGCAATCCGATGCCGATGCCGTAATCG
Source organism: Verrucomicrobiota bacterium (assembly GCA_049509595.1). Taxonomy (GTDB): domain Bacteria; phylum Verrucomicrobiota; class Verrucomicrobiia; order Limisphaerales; family UBA11358; genus UBA11358. Next base: position 2,005 of record JBEKZT010000086.1, on the reverse strand, counting down.
GTGAAATTGTTGAAAGAATTTGCGGGCATTGAGTCAAAATTAAAATGGAGAGCAAAACTTTTTGCGGCTCCGCTCTCCAACTGAGTCCGGTCAATTAAACACCTTTGCAGCCGCCCTTGCCTTTGCAACTGTTCTGGCCTTTGCAACTGTTGTTGTCGCTCCCGCCCTTGCAGCCACCTTGTCCCTTACAACTGTTCTGACCCTTGCAGTCGTGCTTCCCCGTATCGCCGCTTGGCGCGTTCGTGCCCGGCGTGTTGGTGCTATCCTGCGCATAGGTTTTCACGGCCACACCGGTCATCAGACCGGTGATGGCTGCCGCGACGAGTAATGTTCTTTGTGTTCTGCTCATAATTTTTTGATTTTGTTTTGGTTTGGGTTGCCGCCGCCCGCAAACTTTTTTGTCCGCGCTGCGCCAGCTTTGGTAATTAGAGGCAATGAACTACAATTTATTCCAGAAAAACTTTTCACAAACAGAAATGTTCTGGAAACAGCCTTTTTCCCACGCTGGCTGTCGTTTCCGGCTGCAACAATTTTCTTAAATCCGCGTCCGCGCTGTGGCCAACCATCAGATAGACCATGCCGTCGTGACTCCAGCTCGCGGTTGGCATTCCGCCGCTGCTGACGAATTGCGGCTTGTCCTCCGGCGGCGCGTCGGGAAAAACGTTCGCCTCAGCGACAAATAAATCAACGTGACCTGGACCACTCAAGCCGTAGCAAAGCATCGAAACTTTCTGGCCGTGCCACTCCAGTACGCGGCAGCCTACCAATCCATTTGAGCCGTTCAAAGCCACCGGCAAAACAAATTTATTTTCGCCGTGATGCTCTCCCAGCCAGGCAACGACTTGCTTCATGTCACTGTTTTCAACGTCCACATGATGCGCGTCGTTCACGGCCGCAGAAACCATTTGAGCCGAATAGTCGGCAAAATGTGCGGTGTATTCCGGCTGCTTCCAATAAAAGGTGAGGCTCAAAAAAATCACAACCACCACCGCCATCGCCCACGAGACCGGCGAATGTAATAAATTTTGCCACCACGCCGGAGCGGGTAATTCGACAATTTTTTGCCGCGCCGGAATCGCGTCCGCCAGAATTTTCGCCTTCAATCCCGAAGTCACAAACACGGATTTAAGTTTGCGGCTGGCAACGGCGTCGAATTTCTGCTGGTCAGCAAACCATGCGGCCAGTTCGGCATCGCTTTTTACCAGCGCCAGCGCCGCGGCAAACTGAGGATCTTCCGCGTCCTGACCGCCGGGGCGGCAGACTTGCAAAATCAATCTGGCTTCTTCGCGGTTCATCAGTTTTCTTTTTCCAAAAATTGTTTCCGCAGCAAATCCTTGCCGCGTGAAATCCGCGACATCACTGTGCCGATCGGAATTTCTAAAATCTCCGCGATGTCGCGATACGAATGTTCTTCCAGATAAAACAACGCCAGCGGCGCGCGATACGTCTCGTCCAATTGTTGCAAGGCTGACGAAACATTCGCGCCGTCCATTTTGCTTTCCGAAAACGACGGCGCGACAAATTCACCGTCGTCCACGCTGGAAATTTCCACTTTGGGAAACTTGTCGTCATGCCGGCGCTGGCCGAGAAATTCGCGGTGCAGCGTCGTGAACAGCCACGACTTCGCTTTCGATTTGTCGCGCAATTGGCCGCCTTTCGTCGCCCAGCGATAAAATGTCTGCTGCACCAGATCGCAAGCGTCGGCCTCGCTACGCGAGAGGCTCAACGCAAAACGATACAGCGACTCGTAATGCGCGTTCACCACGTTTTCAAATGACGATGCGTCCATAAATAGGAGCGACGGGCGGCAGATTTATTCCATCCGGCCCGCGCCGTCCATTTTATTTGATGAAAATTCGCCTTGAATCGTAATAAAAGAAAACCTTGTGCCAGGTGCGCCTAAGGAAACTTTCAGCCACACAAAAAGGGCAAGACCGGCGCGGCTTTGCCCTTTGAATGAGATTTTTAGAAAAGTAAAAGTCCGCTTTTAATTTACGTTGCTTTT
>JBEKZT010000085.1:0-7795 GCA_049509595.1 Verrucomicrobiota bacterium | reverse complement strand
CGGACACAAATTTCACAAGATTGCTCATCAGTGGCAAGCTCATTCGCAAAGCCTGAACATGGCGGACGCGCACTAACTCGGCCAGCAGCAGTTGCGGCTTTGAAAAGCTCGATTTGGCCAGATGATGGCTTATGTGGCATTTTTACCTGATGGACGCTTTTCCACTTAGCTACCATCCGTCCCGGACGGAATTATTAGTTGGAAGGGCCAAGAGATATGCCTATGGTCACTGCTGGTCGTGCGCGAAAGCTTCCAGTAGCTGGCAATCCGTATTCCAGTACCACGCGCGAAACAATAGCACATCGCCCTGTTGCCGAGCCACAGCAACTTTGTCGCTCGAAGCGTCGCTAATATCCAGCACCCGAAAAGATCCGGAGAACAATTTCCGCGCCAATCCTGCAGTCTCTGCCGAGTCACTATTGCGTAAGGCAACATAGGGAGCACTGAACGCTGAGTAAGGCAGGTAGTGATGTTCGGGAATCAGGAGGATGTCGGGCCGCTGCTCTGCCAAACGGCGCAGTTGCCACATCTCATCGGGTCGCCGAATCCCGCCGTTTGAATCTACGTAGAACATCGTGGCACCCCACCGCGCCCGGGCATAGTCGATTTTATTGAGCAGTATCCGCTTGATGTCGAACACCTGCGTTTGCCGAGGCTGCCCGTTGTCGAAAACCAACTGCTGGGGGCGAACAGTTAATCCGACTCGCAGCCCAGTACTCCGCAGTCGTCTGAAAAACTCATCCACGACTGGCTCCATTTCTGGTGCCAGCCGTCCCAACAAACGAGGATCTCCGATGTATGTGGTCTTATGCGGAAATTCTTCCCCCTCTAAGTCCCAGACAATCGCGCCCTGCGCTCCAGTCCGTTTCAGAATAGCTATGCTGCGGTCAGTATAATCAAGAAGCGCCTTCCGGAACCGTTGCTGGCCATCCGCTCCAGTGACATCCAAACTCGGATCATTAAACCAGCCTCGCGGATTTGTTGCAGAGGAATGGTAGTTCGATGCAAGAATTAAGACGCCAATTGGCCGGCGATCAGGCCACTGAATGCTCACCGGTTGAGCGATCCACAACACTACCATAACAGTCGCAGCTACCAGAATCAGGGTACATGCAACTAATAAAAATTTGTTCTTTGAGCGCCGCCGATTTATAAACGCTGGGCGGGTGAGGTTGATTTGCGGAACGAGAATCAAATGTTTGCAATGTGGGCATTTTATTTTTTTACCACTGCACCCTTCTTTGCAATGAAGAAACTGATCACAACGCGGGCAAGTAATTTGTATCTTAGCCATAGTGGTAAGGCGAGTGCGCGGTTGCGGCGAAACTGCCAAATGTCTTTAATTCCCTCTACCGAGACTCCTTCAATAAGTTTTGTTTGGTATATAATTCCTTCTAGAATTTTGATTTCGTTCGTTGTCAAGTCACCGCTCCAGCGGGAACAGTAACATGGTAATATAAAGTTTCGAGCGGTTGGAAAATTTGGGCAAAAATGCGTTCCTCAATTAGCATACCATCGCCTTCAGCTACGCGGCCATCTCTCCGTTTTTATTCAGTGAAGCCGGATTGCACGGTATGCTCAAGCATTTTTTCGCAATCGAGAATTGATTTCAGACTTGCGTTTTTTAAATCCGACCGGAAGATTGCTCGCCAAGTTATGCAATCAGATCAAATGCAAACGGCCATTCTTTTCAAATTCTGGCCGTGGTTCGAAGCGAACATACAAAAAATCATTGCCGGTGCGGCCATTACCGCAATTGTTTTTTTTGTAATTGGATTTTACACTTGGGAACAAAATCAAAAGCAAATAGCGGCCGGCAAGGCATTGACCAAAGCCATGATTTTGCCGGGGAACCTCACGGATGCCTATCTGAATGTGGCTGCGGATTATCCGGGCACGAGCGCGGGCGCGCGCGCGCTGTTACAAGCCGCGGCGACATTGTTCGCGCAAAACAAATACACGGATGCACAAACACAATTCCAACATTTTCTTGACGTTTACCCCGACAATTCTTTTGCCGCGCAAGCATCTCTGGGTGTGGCGGCTTGCCTCGAAGCGCAAGGCCAAACAGACGCAGCCGTGAGCGCATATAAAAATGTTATTAATCAAACTTCAGACGAGAATGTCCTCACCCAGTCCAAATTTTCCCTGGCGCGCATTTACGATTCGCAAGGCAAAGCCGACGACGCGCGCGAACTTTATGAAGACGTCATGCAGGCTAACCCTTACAGTTCGCTCGGCGAGGAAGCTTCTGTTCGCGTGGAAGAACTGAAACTCCCTGCCCAATCCTCGACTGCGGATTTACTCACGACCAATTCCTCCGCCTCAAAATTAAATTCGCCTTAACCCACATCTATCGGTTTTTTTATGAAGTTAACAATTATTGGCACAGGTTACGTTGGTTTGGTGACAGGCACATGTTTTGCGGAAGTCGGTCATCGCGTCATCTGCGTGGACAATGACGCCGCCAAAGTCAAACTGCTTCAGTCTGGCGGCATTCCGATTTACGAGCCCGACCTCGAAGAACTCGTGAAAAAGAATGTCGCCGCCGGGCGACTTTCGTTCACAAGCAGCACCGCCGAAGGCGTTGAAAAATCCGACGTAATTTTTATCGCCGTGCCAACGCCGCCGCAACCGGACGGCTCGGTGGATTTAAGCTTCATCGAACGTGTCGCTCGGGACATCGCCGCCGCCATGACCGATTATAAAATCGTTGTGGACAAAAGCACCGTGCCCGTCAAAACCGGCGAAAAAGTTACGGAAACCATCAAGCGCTATTGCAAAGCCAAAGTGGATTTCGATGTCGTCAGCAATCCCGAATTTCTGCGTGAAGGTTTTGCCGTCAATGATTTGATGAAGCCGGATCGCGTGGTCATTGGCGTAAGTTCGCAACGTCCGGCTGTGGCGATGAAGGAAATTTACAAACCGTTCAACGCGCCAATCATCGTCACCGACATCAACTCCGCCGAACTCATCAAACATGCGGCGAATTCTTTTCTCGCCTTGAAAATCTCCTATATCAACGCAATCGCCAACGTCTGCGAAGCGGCGGGTGCGAATGTTCAAGAAGTTGCGCAAGGTATCGGCCTTGACGAACGCATCGGTCGTCGTTTTCTCAACGCGGGCATTGGCTTCGGCGGCAGTTGTTTCCCGAAAGATTTGAGCGCTTTCATCAAAATTGCCGAGCAAATTGGTTATGATTTCAAACTCCTTAAGGAAGTCCAACGCATCAACGCCGATCAGATGGAACGATTTATCAAAAAAATCACGGATACGCTCTGGGTGCTGAAAGATAAGACCATTGGCGTGCTCGGCCTCGCTTTTAAACAAAATACCGACGACGTTCGCTCCTCGCCCGCCATTGACCTTTGCCAGCGCCTGCAAAAGGAAGGCGCAGCGTTACGCGTTCATGATCCGAAGGCGATAGACAAAGCTAAATCTATTCTAAAAGACGTGACATATGTGGACGACATGAATGCCGTGGCCGAAGGCTGCGACGCGCTCATCATCGCAACTGAATGGGACGAATTCAAAAAACTTGACCTTGAACGCGTGCGCAAATCACTGACGCACCCGATTATGTTCGACGGTCGCAATCTTTTCGATCCTGCCGAAATGCAGAAGCTCGGCTGGATTTACAAAAGTGTCGGGCGGTGAAAATCAAATCGACGTTGCCGCCGCGCTGATTTTCCGCAACGGCAAAGTGCTTATTACACAGCGCCATGCTGAAGCGCATCTCGGTGGACTTTGGGAATTTCCCGGAGGCAAACGCGAGCCAAATGAAACCTTCGAGCAATGTCTCGTTCGCGAAATACGCGAAGAACTTGCTGTGGAAATTTCCATCGGCAAACTTTTTGAAACCATCACGCACGCTTACCCTGAGATAACCGTTCACTTGAAATTTTTCGTCTGCGAACAGATTCGCGGCAAATTACAGCCGCTCGGTTGCGCGGCGCTCAAGTGGGTGAACAAATCAGAGCTGAAAGATTATGAATTTCCTGCAGCAGACGCACGATTGCTGGAAAAATTGCGCGCCTATACTTTTCCGTAAGCCTCTTCGACAACCTGTTTGAAATTATTTTCGCCCGGATTGACGATGGCGAATTCGCGCCGGGCATTTTCCACCGAATCGCTCGCGTGCGCGGCATTGACCGTAATGTTTGATCCAAATTCCCTGCGGATCGAGCCGGGCGGCGCTTTTGAGGGATCAGTCGGACCAAGCACGTCGCGAATTTTTCGCACAGCACCGACGCCTTCATAAATAAGTGCGATACACTTTTGTGTGCCAGGCTTTTGCCGGTCTTCTTCTGAAGTGCATTCGGCCGGTGTGCGGCCGGACATGAAGCGTATGATCACGTCAAACTGGGTGTCGCCTTGCAATGGTCCGAGAGTGTCGCCAAGGACTTTTTGTTCGGCGGGTGGAATTTTGAAATTGAATTCCTTTTCCAACACGTTCTTCGCACGCTCGCTGACGCCTTCCTTGAGCTTTGTGCGAAGAAACTCGCGGACGGGACCATAAAATTCCATCGCCTGTGCCACGCTCATGTGCAGCACCTTGACCCCGACAATGAAAAGTCCGGTGCGCGAAAAGAAATCAATTACGTTGCCGGGTCGTCCGGTCGAAAATTTGAAATTGTCCGGCTTGATGAGCACCAGCGTGCGTTCGCCCGCTTCACCGGGGTGATAGGTGATCACATTTTCCAGCAGACCGCCGTCGCTTTCGGAAAAGCGCGCCCACAATTTCAATTTCGTTTCAGCCTCCTCCTCTTTTGGTGCGGCAAGCACTGCCGGCTCAAAATAGCGAACCGTTTGTCCGTCGTCGTCCATGATCATATCGCTGTATGTGTCACGGATGGTTTCACCGCCGCGACGATCTGGGCTCAAGTTGCCGACAATTGAACGGACCTTGCGCACTGCATCGTCACCACGAAAAACCATCATCATCACGCGCCGGCGGCGGCCTGTCTTTGGGTCGGGCGAAAGATTTTTGAGGACGTATTCCTGAAGCAATTCCTGGATTTTCCGATCTTGCGGATCATGGGCCGACACAATTGTATCAGCATATTGCCTTATCAATTCCCCGCTTGGCGCGAACATACGCATCGCTGCCAAATCCAAACCAGTGCGCGAGATGAGCCGGCTCAATATTCCGCCGGTGCGGGATTTATAAAGCGAATAGGGAGTGACGATGACGTAGGCGAGCTGTGATTGAGACATAGTTAGCTCGATGCGGTCGGAGCGGCCTGAGTTGTGTTGGCGGGCGCGGCTTTGCCGCCCAGAATCTTGAACATGACCGTGCCACAAGTCGGGCATTTGCCTTTGATCGCCTTGCGCCCGTTCTTCATCGTTTCCTCGACGCCATCGGCAATTTCCCGCTTGGCCTTGCATTTAACGCAATATCCTTCTGCCATAAAAATTTTGCCATCCGCGCTTCATGCCCGAACGGCGAAACCAGAGTAACCAAGCCAAATCCAAAGCGCAACTTGGAAAAGAAATCATCGGAAATGCCTCAAATAAAGATATTTGTGTATCAATCTAGCCGCTCCGTGCAAGCCTTCGGACGACCCGTGCAGACAAAGGGACGACCCGTGCAGGCACATGGACAATCCGTGCAGACGCGGGAACGACCTGTGCAGACAGCCGGACAACCCGTGCAACCACTCGGACCACCTGTGCAAACATTTGGACGACCCGTTCACGCCACAAATCCATCCGTGCAACGTCAGGACAACCTGTGCAGCCGTAGGACGCAGTTGTGCAAGGCGGTGGGGCGAGCGTCCCCGCGAGCCGGTTCATTTCCCTCGCCCCGCCCAAGCGGAGAGAGGGTTAGGGTGAGGGGAATGCAGATCGCCGCCTCACCCCATCCCTCTCCTCCATCTCATAGAGGAGAGGGGGAAAACTTTTTTGCAAAATCCGTAAAAAAATTGTTGCCATCGAAATCGCCGTTTTATTATTTTTCCTCCGCAACCTTCATGGGAAGGGAAACAAAAGGGAAAGGGAACAAATATGGAAAACTCATCAGTCCGGGTTCTTGACACACTCAAACGCGTCAACACTTTTGGCGCGGCGCACACCGCCGATTTTCCGGCGGGAAGCATCGGGGCGGCGCAATTCGCAAAAATTGCGGCCGCCGTAACGCAAACCTCAAACCTCGGCAGCACGCAGGTCTCCGGCAAAAACACCGCGCACAGCGCCGCGATGGACAAGGCCGCCGCGCGCGTCTCGCTCCGCGCCGACCTTTCCGCCATCAACCACGCCGCGCACAGCCTCGCGCTCATGGGCACGGCGGGATTGGATGGCAAGTTCCAGATGCCGCGCGGCAGCGGCGACCAGCCGTTGCTCAACGCCGCCCGCGCCTTTGCCACGGACGCCGCCGCGTTCAGCGCGCAATTCATCCAGCTCGGATTGCCCGCCGCCTTCATCACCACCCTCAACACGGACATCACCGCGCTCGAAACCGCCAACACCACGAAAACCGGCGGCGTGGAGACTAAGGCCGGGGCGACCGGCGGAATCGCGCAGACCATTCACGACGCCACGACTGCATTGCACATCCTGGACACCGTCGTGAAAAACGCCTACGTCAACAACCCGACCGCACTCGCCGCATGGATCACCGCCAGCCACGTCGAACGCCCGCCCCAGAAAACAAAAGCGACTGCGCCCGCGACACCGCCAAAGGTGTGACTGTAGCGTCGCTCTATGAGCGACGGTCACAGACCGCCGCTACAACTCAAAGCGGCCTTCGGAAACGGAGGCCGCTTTTTTGTTTTGTGATGGACGTTTGGGGGGAGCGCCCGCGTCTCGCGTGCCGTTTCGGGCGTCGCGCCCGGAACAGCGTTGGACAAATTAGTTTGACGGGTTTTCGGCGCGACGCCGAAAACAGCAACCGGGACAGTTGCGCTCCCATTCTGGACGGATTTTGTTTTGCGGAGGCGTGTCCGGCCAACCAGTCGCGGGTTTTCAAAAGCGGCGGCGGACGATTCTCCTTCTTATCCCTCGCCCATCGGAGGGGAGAGGGTGGTCGAAGACCAGGTGAGGGTATCAATTGAAGGCCGGGATGAGGGAGGTTGTGAAATCAAATTATGACGGACTCGGCGCGGCGCGGCTTGACGAAGACGGAAAACGGAGGCCGCTTTTATTTTTTACTTGGACGGTATTTGTCCTACCCTTTCGTGTAATTTTTCAGCATGAATGAAAATAGAAAACTTCGTCAATCGGCGTTAGGCATAAATGAATTGCGAGGCTGCGTCCATTTGGGCATGAAGCGTGATGCGTTGAATTTGGCGCGACGCACATTGAAGCAGACAGATATTGCGGAGAAAGACTTTAGCGAGGCTGTGAACGCGATTCTTGTTCAAGCGGACAAATGCAAACAGTGGTCGCCGGTGGTTGAAGCTGCCTATGCACGTTTGTCAAAACACGACAAACAGGCTGTCCGCCGTTGGATGCTTTATTTTTGCAGTGCCAGTAAAAATTACGAAGCCGCCATCAAGTTCATTCCGCGCCGGTTTGTCGGTGAATTTGATTTGACTGAATTAGCCTTCACCTGCGAGACATGGCTTATGTTGAAAAGAATGGATGAAATGGACAGGCTCGCCAAAAAACTTTCACTGGCAATTGGGCAGGCCGCGCACCCATTTATGCGAACGATGCTGGCTAGACATTTGGGCGAATATTATGCCCGAAAAGGCCTTTGGAACAAGGCCGTCGAAGCTTGGGAATTTGTTCAGCTTGATTACATATTTTTTCAAGAAGCCGTGGAAGGCATCGTGGATATTCACGTCGCCGGAGC
>JBEKZT010000084.1:0-7829 GCA_049509595.1 Verrucomicrobiota bacterium | reverse complement strand
TGGGCTTGGGTCTGTCAGGATTCTCCTTTGTCGGTTGTGACATCGGCGGTTTTGCCGGTGCGCCGTCCGGGGAGCTTTATACTCGCTGGCTGCAAGTCGGAGTGTTTTACCCGTTCATGCGGTCGCATTCCACATTGGGTTCGCCCGACAAGGAACCGTGGTCATTCGATTACAACCATGAGATAATCAATAAACACGTCATCGAACTGCGCTATGAATTGCTACCCTACATTTATAATGCGATGCAGCAGGCCAGCCAGACTGGCGTACCCGCCCTGCGTCCGCTGTTTCTGGAATTTCCCGATGACGAAAACGTCGCCGGAATGGATGACGAATTCCTTTTTGGTGATGACCTGCTCGTAGCACCGGTTTTGGAAGAAGGCATGATGGAGCGCGAAGTTTACCTGCCGAAAGGTGAATGGTTCGATTACTGGACCGGTCGTCAGTTCGCTGGAGGCCAGACCATTCATCTGCCAGTCACGCTCAACACGATACCCATTTTCTTGCGTGGCGGAGGTTTTATCTTCCGTCAACCAGTTATCCAAAACACTGGTGAAATGCCAGGAAACGCGCTACGCGTTCTCATCGCTCCTGCGAACAAGTCAGAATCTTCACTCTATGAAGACGACGGAGAATCGCTCAATTATCGTACAGGCGATTTTATGAAACGAAAATTTTATCAGGTTCGCGACGGCCAAAATGTCACCATCACCGTATCCAAACCTGAAGGAACTTATCGTCCCGCTGCGCGCGATTTGGTATTGGAGATGTGGACTGACCGAGAACCAAAAAATATTTTCCGGCAGATCGGCGGCATGGACACAGACAGAGTTTCGTTGCCGCATTTGGATCCGGACACGCTGGCCGGTTCGCCGCAGGGATGGTCACTCGCCAATGGGTTGCTTACCGTAAAGGATGATGACAGCTTCAAACCGATGCGATTCATCATTGAGCGCTAATTCGTCTTCCATCGCACTGGCAGAAACTCTTTGGCGGACTTGGCCAATGAACCCCAAAAACGCCGATTTGATTTCAAGCCGCCTTGACCATTACCTCCTCCGCAGCTAATCAGAACCAACCAGCGTGTAAAAACGCGCGGAGAAATTTGATTTAACATCCTCTCTCACCCACCACTCCCCATGAGAGGGTTTTCACGCCACTGCCTCACTAAAAATTCTAAATATCCACTGTTGTCAACAAATCCTGCCAACATCGCCAAAATGCGACTGGAGTTCAAGCGTGCGCGCCGAGTTGCAATCGCTTGTCGGTTTCGAGCATCGTTTTAAGGTTCGCCCAATTCGCTTCGTTCATGTCGTTGAAAGCGTTCAGATAAACCGCGGCGGCTTCGTGTGGATGTTTCGCCAGCAACGCTTCGACGGCGGATTTCAATTTCGCGTTGTCAATTTCTTTTGGCAAATCGTCCACCACGCCGTTTTCATTTTTTATTTCGAGCGCGTTCAGGAAATCCACGAGCATCGGGCGCTGCTGTTTGACGAGCCAGGTGCGGAGCAGCGTGCCGTCGGCGGTTTCCAGCGCGGGTTTGGACAGGATGGAAATCATCGAGGCGTGGCGTTGCGGGCGCGGCTGGCGTTCCAAATAAACCGGGCGGACGCGCAAGGCCGTGGCGACGGCGTTGAGCGTGGCCTTGTAAGTCGGCTTGTCCGATTCGTAGGCGAAATTCAAAATGTCGTTCGCCAGCGCGGGCGACATGAATCCGAGAAGTTCGTGTGATGTGAGCATTTAGAAATTGTTAAAATGTTAAATGGTTGAATCGTTGAATGAAAATCATTTCATGGTAAGGTAGCGTCCTAGTTTGACTGTGAATCAAAAATCCAAGTGTTTTTTGTAAGCAATCCACCTTTTGAAAGATTTCACAACCGTCAGAATTTGTATTGCAATTAAAACTCCAAGCATAATTTGAATTCTTACTGTTGAATAAGTGACAACCGTTTCATTTGATGGATATTTGTTAAAAATTTCTACAAATAGAACGAGAAGTCCAATATCTATAACTAATTCAATTGCAAAAATATGTCTCAAAATCCACTGACCGGATATTTTAGCGGCCATTGTTGCGATAGGTTTGCTTTTGCTAATTAGCCATGTCAAAAGCTCCTTGAAAACTACTGCGATGATTGCGGCGAATGCAATTTTTAGTAAGTCGCTTTTGTCCATATTTATCCACCTTTCTTTACATTCTTAATGATTTGCGCGCGCACGGCAGTTTTTTCCTCATATTGTCGTGAGCGAGATTTTATTCTTCTTCGCAAACTGCGCACAAGTTTCCTGTTCCAGCAAAAGCGTCCGGCCGGATTCGAGCGCGAGCACGGCCACGCCAGACGCCGCGCACGTCTCCAATGTCCGCAACCCGATGCACGGGATGTCGAACCTCATGTCGTGACCCACCTTGGCGACCTTGACGGCGACCGCGCCGCCGTCCTTGCCCGCCAGTTCGCCGCCGCGCGCGAGGCATTTGTCCGTGCCTTCAAATCCCTCGACGGCCAGGATCACGCCGTCTTTCACGACGACAATCTGGCCGATTTCGAGGCGTGAAATTTCCTTGGCAATCTTGAACGCAAATTCCACGTCTGCCTTTTGTTCGTCGGAAAGTTTCGGGCCGAGATGAAAACCGTGCGCAGGCATGAGCAGCTTGAGCCACGGCGTCGCGTCAATCAATTCCACGCCGTCTTTTTTCAATTCGTCCGCAATCGCGCCGAAAATCGTGTGCGCGTTTTTTTCCTTCAAGCGCAATAAAAGACTCATGGCGCGCAAATCCGGACGTAAATTATAAAGATTTTTCGGCGCGATTTGTCCAACCATGACGCATTTTAAAATGCCGCGGTCTGTGAACGCGGAAATCATTTTTCCAAGCTGGCCGACTTTGAGCCAGATGATTTCATCAACGAGCCTGGCAAGTTCCGGCTCGGTCTCGTTTTCAAACGCGACGGCGACGAGCCGTTTGATGCCGGCGGCGCGCGCCTGGCGCGTGAATTCAATCGGCAGCGAGCGGTTGCCGGCGATAATGCCAAGAGATTCGAGCGCTGTGTTCATGCAATGCACAAATAAAATAGCGAACCGGAAAAAAAAGTCAGCCTGCGATTTACTGTCCTGCTTTAAAACAAAAGTGTCTCATTTGACGGGGAACTTGAAAGAATGAAAAATGGAAATGTCAGTTTTTTTGATTTTAACCATTTGGCGTGCGAACTGCTTCGCGTTGCGCCGATGTCATCTTTTGAAGAAATTTACAAAAAAATGGCGGCGCGCGAACCGGGCGCGGCGGATTGGCCTGATAATTCTCAAAAATTTGATCCGGCCAAACATATTTCACCCGTCGTCGCGCACGATCTCAACAACCTTCTGACTGTCATCCAAGGCCACGCCGACCGCATGTTGTTCCGGCACGGCGAAGAGCCGACGCTGGCACCGCATCTCAAAGTGATTTCCGAAGCAGCGAAACGAGCTGCAGCCATCATCTGTGAGGCCACGCCATCAATGGCCGCACCCCTGCCAAAGCAAAATCCAGCACAGCAGCAGCAAGCGGCTTTGTAAAGCCGCGCCCGCACAGAAAATTCTGTCAGCGATTCGCTTTGACGGTTGGCGTTTCCTCGCGTAGCGTTTTGCGCTATTTTTCACAAATTGTCATGATTGGATTCATTTTCAAAAAACTCTTCGGGTCGAGGAACGATCGCGAAGTCAGGAAGCTTTGGCCGCGCGTCCGCGAAATCAATGAGATCGAAGCCGGACTGCAAAAAATTTCCGACGACGAGTTGCGCGCAAAAACCGCCGCGTGGAAAGACGCGCTTTCAAAAATTTCCGACAAAGTCGAACTCGCTCAAAAGCTCAATGAAATTTTACCCGAAGCGTTTGCCGTCGTGAAAAACGCCTGCCGGCGTTTGTGCGGGCAGGAAATCGCCGTGCGCGGCCATCCGCTCAAGTGGGAAATGATTCCGTTCGACGTGCAGCTCATCGGCGGCATCGGATTGCACAACGGCAAGATCGCCGAAATGGCTACCGGCGAAGGTAAAACTCTCGTCGCAACTTTGCCCGTTTATCTCAACGCGTTGACCGGACGCGGCGTCCACGTCGTGACCGTGAATGATTATCTTGCCGCGCGCGACTCGGAATGGATGGGCGCGATTTACAAATTTCTCGGCCTGACCGTCGGCGTGATTTTGCACGATCAAAATCCGCGCGTCCGTCGCGAGCAATATAATTGCGACATCACTTACGGCACGAATGCGGAATTTGGCTTCGATTATCTCCGCGACAACGGCATGGCGTCGCGCAAAGAGGAACAGGTTCAGCGCGGCCATTATTTCGCCATCGTGGACGAAGTGGATTCGATTCTCATTGATGAAGCGCGCACGCCGCTGATTATTTCCGGTCCTTCGATGCACACGCACGACGAGCAGTTCGCGCAATGGAAGCCGCTTGTTGAATCACTCGTCCGTGCGCAGCAGCAATTGTGCAATCGCTTTTTATCCGAAGCCGAGGCATTGATCAAAAAATTAAATCCGGCTGGCGACGCGAATGTTCAGAATGCCGCCGAACTCGAACATCAAATCGGCATTTTACTTTTCCGTGTTAAAACCGGCCAGCCAAAATCCGAAGGTTTGATGAAAATTCTGGAGAACCCGGAATTTGCCGGGATGATGAACCGCGCCGAACTGGAATTGCACAAGGATCAGAAAAAAGTTGATCTTTACCGCGAGAAGGAAGAATTGCTTTTTGCGATTGACGAAAAAAGTCACGAGGCGGATTTGACCGAGAAAGGCCGCAATTTCATCAGCCCGAAAGATCCGGATGCGTTCGTGCTGCCCGACCTCAACACTTTGCTGCACGACATTGACGTGGGCGAGGAAACCGACGCGCGCAAACGCATGGAAGCGAAAACGAAATTGCAATCGGAGTTCGAGGCAAAGGCACAAAAAATTCATGCGATTTCACAATTGCTCAAGGCTTACAGTCTTTACCAGATCGACGTGGAATACGTCGTTCAGGAAAACAAAGTCATCATCGTTGACCAGCACACGGGACGGCTCATGCCCGGTCGCCGCTGGAGCGATGGCTTGCACCAGGCAGTTGAAGCGAAGGAAAATGTTGCGATTGAACGCGAGACGCAAACACTGGCGACCATCACGATCCAAAATTATTTCCGGCTTTACCAAAAACTCGCCGGCATGACCGGCACGGCGGAAACGGAAGCGGCGGAATTTTTCGACATCTACAAACTCGGCGTGCTGACGATTCCGACGAACCAGCCAAACATCCGCAAGGACGCGAACGATTCGGTCTACAAAACGCGGCGCGAAAAATTCAACGCCGTCGTCGCCGAAATCAAAACGCTCCACGCGCAAGGCCGCCCGATTCTCGTCGGCACGATTTCCGTCGAAACAAGCGAAATGCTTTCAAAAATGCTGAAGCGCGAAGGTTTGATCCATTCCGTGCTGAATGCAAAATTTCACCAGCAGGAGGCCGAAATCGTCGCGCGTGCTGGACAACGCGGCGCAATCACCATTGCCACAAACATGGCCGGACGCGGCACGGACATCAAACTCGGCGCGGGTGTCGCGGAAGTCGGCGGACTGCATGTTCTCGGCACGGAACGCCACGAATCGCGACGCATTGACCGGCAGTTGCGCGGTCGCTGTTCGCGTCAGGGCGATCCCGGTTCTTCGCACTTTTTCATTTCGCTCGAGGACGATTTAATGCGGCTGTTCGGCTCGGATAAAATTGTCAAATACATGGAAAAAATGGGGCTGGAAGAAGGTCAGGAGTTGCAGCACGGCCTGCTCAACCGTTCCATCCAGCAGGCTCAAAAGCGCGTTGAAGGCCACAATTTCCAGCAACGCAAACGCACGCTGGAATATGACGACGTGATGAACAAGCAACGCGAGGTCATCTACGGCTTCCGCAACGAAATCATCAACGCCGGGGACGTGCGCGACCGGCTGATGGACATTATGGAGGAAGTTGTGCTTCTAAAAGTCGAGCAATTTACTTCCGCCGATGCCGATTTTAGCGAATGGAAGGTGCGGCAACTGGCCGACTGGGTGAATCTGAATTTCCCGCTCGGAATGCCGGAAGGAGAAATCATCAAAGCCGCCGAAGCCGCCAAGGAAACGCCCGTGTCCGGTTCGATTTTCGACGGTTTGAGTGCGGCGCAATTCGCCGTCTGCAATTTCATCAGCGATGGCATCCGCAAGGCATACGAGATTAAAATCAGTTTTGAAGAGCCGGAGAAACTCACAATCGTCGAACGCTACACGATCTTGAGTGCGATTGACAAGTTGTGGCAGGAACATCTCTACGAAATGGACAGTTTGCGCCACAGCATCGGCTTGCGCGCCCACGGCCAGCGCGATCCGCTCGTCGAATACAAGACCGAGGCATTCAAGATTTTTGACGAACTGATGGTCAATACCAAAAGTGAAATCTGCCACAATATTTTCCGCAGCGCATCGAGCATGCTGGCGTTTGAAAATTTTCTGAAAAATGTTCCGCAACAAACGCTGCACCAGAGCGCGAGTGCGTTCGGCGGAACGACACCCGGAACTTCCAGTGGCGCTCAGGGGAAACCCAGCGACGTCGTCAGCGAGGCTGCAGCGGCAACCGAAGCGCAAGCCAAAGCCAAACCCATCCGCACCGGCCCGAAAGTCGGCCGCAACGACCCCTGCCCCTGCGGCAGCGGCAAGAAATACAAGAATTGCTGCGGACGTTAAGCCTTAATTTCTTTTCGAAATAAATCTTGCAACGATTTGGCCTTTTGTTAAATTGCAAATGATTTGCAATTAAAATTATGGCTGCCTTGTCTCCTGTTTTGCTGCTGACGATTTATTGCGCGCTGGTGTTGCTGGCCTCGCTGGCTGGCGGCTGGCTGTTGTTAATCATCCGTCCCACCCACACCCGTTTGCAACTGGCAACCAGTTTCGTGGCCGGCCTCATGCTGGGCATTGCGTTGCTGCACTTTTTGCCGGATGCGGCGGAACAACTGCATTCGGTTGACCGGACAGCGACATGGGTGCTCAGTGGCTTTCTGGCGATGTTTTTTCTGCAACGCTTTTTTCACTTTCACCACCACGACTCACCCGAAGGCGATCCCGAAGATTGCGACGCGCACGAACACGTTCAAGACCACGAACATCATGCCCATACGCTCGCCGACAAATCGGCGCAACAGCTTTCGTGGGTCGGCACGGCGCTCGGCTTGACACTCCACTCGCTGTTTGACGGCCTTGCGCTGGCGGCTTCCGTTGCAGCGGGCGCGCAAGGCCACGTGAAACTGGCGGGACTCGGCGTTGCCATGGTTGTAATTCTCCACAAGCCGTTCGACGCGCTGGCCATCTCAACTTTGATGACGGCAAGCGGCAGCTCGCGATTTTCGCGACACCTGCTGAATGCACTGTTTTCGCTGGTTAGTCCGGCGGGTGCAGTCCTGTTTTATTTTGGCGCGAGTCACTTTGCCGATTCCAATGGCGTCCTGCTCGGCTGCGCGCTGGCGTTTTGCACGGGAACTTTTCTTTGCATCGCAAGCGCCGATCTGTTGCCGGAATTGCAATTCCATTCCCATGACCGTTTGAAATTGTCGGTTGCGTTGCTGGCGGGATTGTCTGTGGCCGTGATCATAAAACATTTCGAGGCCGACAATGAGCCAGCGCCGATTCCGGCGGCGGCGCAAACGGCAAACTGGATTTCAGCCTGATTTTCCCCTGAAAACCAAATGACAAAACACCATGAAACAACCGTGTTCTACAATTGCAAACAATTCGCAATAAGTAAGACGCTGTCCGAAACGTAAAATTCAATCCATTGAAATTTATGAAAAAACC
>JBEKZT010000083.1:0-11043 GCA_049509595.1 Verrucomicrobiota bacterium | reverse complement strand
GTTCTCAATCGTGCCGGCTTCTGCGTCCGCTTCGCGCTGTTTTGCAGCGTCTTCGATTATGTCTTCCATCGAACTGCTCTTGGACGCATCAATGGCGTTGAGCTTTTCAATGATGGCTTTTTCCGACGCGATAAGTGGAGTTATTTCCAATCGCGTCAACCGCTTGACATCGTCGAGCGCGAGAACGTTCAGCGGGTCGGCCATCGCGAGGAACAACTTGTTTTCTAAACGCGAAACAGGAATGACCTTGTGATTGTGCGCCGTATCGCGCGGCAGCAGTTCGACAATTTCCAGCGGAATGCCAATGCGCGCCAGGTTGACCGGCGGCACGTTCAACACACGGCCCATCGAAACGGCGAGGTCCTGCTCACTGACGTAAGCCTTGTCAATGATAAGCTTGATAAGACGCGCGCCTTCTTTTTTTTGCTGTTCAAGCAGTTCTTCAATCTGCTTAGCCGTCAGCAAACCGTCCTCCACCAGTGCGTCGGCAATGCGTTCTCCGAATGATTTAACTTTCGCCATGTTTAACGAAATGCTTTGCGAATGTTTTGCATCAACTCGTCGGGCAGCGTTAAATACCACAACAACCGGTGCGTGGTCGTTTCGGCGAGTTCCTTTGCCGCCTGTTGATTGAATGGGTTTGCCGTAGCCACCAAAATGGACTTACTCATTCGGTCGAATGGCAGCACGCACCAGCGTCTGCAAACTTCGGCTGGGAAGGCGCGTGTCAATTCAATATCCACGTCGTATTTGTCCAACGGAAAAAATGCCGCGCGCGACTTATCGGCAAGTATCGCGAGCGATTTTTCCACAGCTAAAATTCCCTTTTCGCTAAGTGTGCGAATAAAAGGTTCGACGACATCCGGAGGTGCCACCGACATATCCGGTGTGCGCCAGCACAAATCAAAATCACCCGCCGAGATGATTCTCGATTCGACAAAAATCCTGCGCATTGTATTGCGGCCATCATCAATTTCCCCGGTTACTCCCCGCGATTTTTTTGTGATTTTTTGTGCGTCGGGCAGCGGGGCCAGAGCTGCCGGCTCGGCACCCGCAGATTGAACTGTAGCGTTGCTGGCCTTGTCTTCAATTTGCTTGAGCGCTGACTGCACGTCCGCATCATCCGGTCGACGCTGCAAAACCGTTTCGTATTCTAAAATTGCCGAAGAAAGCTGCCCTGACTGCATATAAGCTTCCGCAATGCGCTTGGAAGTATTGACCACATCCTGTTCGCGTCCCATTTTCGTGTAAGCCTCCTTGAGGATTTCCAGCGATTGGCAGTCATTCGGCTGCGATTGAATAATGACTTCAAACATCGCAATCGTTTGCAGTAATTGCGCTTCTTCTTCAGGGCTGATTGTCGTTACGGACATGTTGCTAATTTAGCTATATTAATTTCGACCTATTTTACGCGTTGGGCTTTCACAACGCAATCTCATTGCATTCCGCCGTTGTCTTCGGAATCGTAATGCCAATGGTTATTGACGCCGTAAATAAAATGCCGCAACCACTCATGTCACCTGCGCCCGGCGAACGCCTGCTGCGTTTCGTCGGCGACAAAATTATTTTTCAACTGCGCGACGGAAAAAATCCTGCGCAAAAAAATGTCTGCGCTTTTTTGCGGACCAATCTCGGCCGCGCCGCCGCACGCCGCAAAGAAATTATTTCCGCACATGCCGGCGGTGCCGCAGCCGCTGGCGCGTCATGGCGCGATTTGCCCATGCAAAAAACCGGCGATGGCTGGCAGCTCGAATTGCCGCTCGCCGAAGTCGGCTTTTTCAAGGCCAAAGCCTATCTGCTCGACGGAAAAAACTGGCAGCACTGGCCCGACGGCACGGACATCGGAATTTCTGTTCATCCAAACTTCGCGCGCACGGCCAACACCATTTACTGCGCCTTCACGCGGCTTTTCGGCGCGACAAAAAATTTAGCTTCCACCGCCGACGAAAAACTTGAGGCTCAATTAAAATCGCTCGAATCCCTCGGCTACGCCACGTTGCCGCCTTCCGGAAAATTGCGCGACCTCGCAAAACAATTGCCGCACATTGTCCAAAACCTCGGCTGCCGCATTCTTCATTTATTGCCAGTTTATCCGACGCCCACGACTTACGCGCGCTTCGGGCGTTTCGGTAGTCCCTACGCCGCGCTCGACATGACCGCGATTGACCCCGCGCTCGTTGAATTCGACAAACGCGCCACCGGCGTGGATCAATTTTGCGAACTCACCTACGCCGCGCACTCGCTCGGCGCGCGCGTGTTCATTGACATCGTCATCAACCACACCGGCTGGGGTTCATACTTGCAGGAAAATCACCCCGAATTTTTTCTGAAAAATCCCGACGGTTCGTTCGCCAGCCCCGGTGCGTGGGGAACGATCTGGGAAGATTTGGTCGAACTCGAACAGCACGACGTGAAACTCTGGGACAAAATCGCCGACGCATTACTGACCTGCTGCTGTCGCGGTGTGGACGGTTTCCGCTGCGACGCCGGCTACAAAATTCCCGTCGTCGCGTGGCAATATATCATTGCGCGAATCCAAAACGAATTTCCCGAAACGATTTTTCTACTCGAAGGCCTCGGCGGTTCGTGGGAAGCCACGGAAAATCTCCTCACCGACGGCGGAATGCAATGGGCGTATTCCGAACTGTTCCAAAATTATTCCGGCAAAGACGTCGCGTGGTACCTCGATTACGCGAACCGCCAGAGCGTGTGCATCGGCGCCTACGTTCATTATTCTGAAACGCACGACAACAGCCGCCTCGCCGAAAAAGGCCGCGCGTGGTCGTTGATGCGAAATCGTCTTTGCGCGCTGACGAGTCCGAGCGGCGGATTTGGTTTCACCTGTGGCGTCGAATGGCTCGCCGCCGAAAAAATCCGCGTCCACGGCAACACCGGATTGAACTGGGACAGCACCGGCAACATCGTCACCGAACTCGCGCAACTCAACAAACTCATCAGCGACCACCCCTGTTTTTTCGACGGCGCAAAACTGACGCACTTGAGCGCGCCAGATTCGCCCGTTTACGCGCTGCTCCGCGAATCCGCCGAAGGCAAAGATTCTGTTTTAGTTTTGGTCAACACCGACGCCGAAAAAGCAAACCTGCTCGCGCTCGACGTTTCCGCCTTCCGCTTTCCGCCTTCCGCTTTTCAATTCGACCTGCTCGGCCAGCCACTCTCGCAATTCGTGCGCGAGAAAAACGAAATCATCTTCACGCTCGCGCCCGGCGCGTGCCATTGCCTCGCGCCAATACAAAAGCCCGTCGGCTTGAGCGGCGACGATTACCGCCGCGCCCGCGCCCAAGCCGCGTTTGCGATTCAAGCGTTGAGCAAAATCATTTCCACCGAAACGATTGAGAGCCTCGACTGGCACTGGCTCGCGGAACAAGTGGATTCGTCGCCGGAAAATTTTCTCGCCGCCGCCGGCGAACTTGCCGCGCGCGAAACCAAACCTCCGTTCGCCGATCTGCTGCGCGAAACGGCAGCTGGAAAAATTTTCCCGCGCGTTGTCGTGTGGACTTTGATTGACGCCCGCCGCGTCACGCTCGTGCCACCCGGCCACTGGCTTTTGATCGAAGACAGCGCGCCGTTCCGCGCGACGCTGGAAATGCAGAATGAAGAATGCAGAATGAAGAATCCGGCGGTTCACGTCCAATCCATCGCCGCCGGCAACCGTCACATCGCGTGCTTCGCGCCATTTCAAAGTAGCGCAGGCGTCCCGCCTGCGAAACCGTTCGCAGACAAGATGCCTGCGCCACTTTACTGCGACTCTGAATTGTTTTTAGAACGCTACGCCGAAACCTCGCAAAAAATTTCCGCCGACATCCGTTTTCTCGCGCCCGAACCGCAACTATCAACTATCAGCTATCAACCATCAACTTTGGCGTTGCTGACGAACGGCATCGGCGGCATGGCGCGGCTGTGCGTGGATCTAGGCCGCGTGAATTCCAAATACGACTGCGCGCTCGGCGCAAACCTGAATCCGACCGTTCCCGTTGACCGCCACGTTTTCGTCAAGCGCATCCGCGTCTGGGTCAACGCCGACGGTTTTCTCTCACCGCTCGATTTCAAAAATCTCGCGTCGTTCCAAGCCGGTTCGCCCTCCGTCTGGCAATTTATCGCCAACGCCGGCGACGGCCGCACGGTCGAGATTGAATTACGCGCCGAAATGCTCGCAGGCAAAAATACGACGGTTTTCCAATTCAGCCGACCGACGGAAAAATCCGCACACGGAAAACAATTGCCCGCAAACTGCGATGTTCACCTGACAGTGCGCGCAGACATCGAAGACCGGAATTTTCACAACGAAACGAAGCGCAACGGCGGCGCGGATTTTCATTTCTCGTCGAATACGCATCCACTCGAAAAAAAATCCGGCTTCGCCTTCACGCCCGCGCCCGAACGCCAGCTTCGCGTTTTTGCCGACACTGGTGAATATCATCCGCAGCCCGAATGGTGCGAAAACATCCCGCATCCGGTTGAACAGACCCGCGGCCAGGTCGCCAGCGGCGACGCATACAGCCCCGGCTGGTTTGAAATCCCGCTGGCGAAAGGCACGAATGCAATTTTGGTCGCAACGGCAGATGCAAATTTACCTTCGCCGAAAAAAATCAAGCTAGTGCAGAGCAAAAACGATTTCATAGCACAACTCGGACACGCCGCGCGGCAATTCGTCGTCCGACGCGACAACGGCAAAACGGTCATCGCCGGTTACCCGTGGTTTTTGGATTGGGGACGTGACTCGCTCATCTGCGCGCGTGGACTTCTCGCGGCAGGCATGACGCAGGAGGTGAAACAACTGTTGCTCACGTTCGCCAAATTCGAAAAAAACGGCACACTGCCCAACACGATTCACGGTAACGACGTATCCAATCGCGACACGACCGACGCGCCGCTGTGGTTCGCCATTGTGTGCGAGGAATTTTCTGAAGCTCAAAACGCAAAACGCAAAACGCAAAACTTTTACGAAACGCCGGTTGACAAAAATGGCCGCACCATCCGTGACGTGCTGACGAGCATCGCGGAAAATTATGCCAAAGGCACACCGAATTCCATCCGCATGGACGCAGACTCGGCTTTGATCTGGAGTCCGAGCCATTTCACCTGGATGGATACGAATTTTCCCGCCAGCACGCCTCGCGAAGGTTATCCCGTCGAGATTCAGGTTTTGTGGATTCGCCTGTTGCGCCAATTGGAAAAAATTAGTGGCACAGGCTTCCAGCCTGTGAAAGAAAACGCAGGCAAGATGCCTGCGCCACTAAACGAGCAAAAAAAATGGCGCGACCTCGCCGACCATGCGACCGCCTCGTTTGAAAAATTGTTCTGGCTCGAAGAATGCGGCTGGTTTGCCGACGTGCTGCTCGGCGGTTCGCGCGTCATCGCGCGCGACGCGATTGCCAGCGACGCGCTGCGCAGCAATTGCCTTTTCGCCGTCAGCCTCGGCCTCGTCACCGGCGAACGCGCGAAACGCTGCGTCGAGGCCGCGCAAAAATTTCTGGTCGTGCCGGGCGGATTACGCTCGCTCGCGCCGCTGCCGGTTTCCGTGCCGCTGCCAATTTCTGGCAATGACGGAAAATTGCTGAACGACCCGTCGAATCCCTACTGGCCGCGCTACGAAGGCGACGAGGACACGCGCCGCAAGCCCGCGTATCACAACGGCACGGCGTGGACGTGGACGTTCCCGGTTTTTTGCGAGGCGCTCGTGCGGGCGTGGGATTTTTCACCGGAAGCGGTTGCGGCGGCAAAAGCATATTTGGGAAGTTCGGAAAAGATTTTGAACGAAGGCTGTCTCGGACAAATCCCGGAAATCCTTGACGGCGACGCACCGCACACGCAGCGCGGCTGCGACGCGCAGGCGTGGGGCGTGACCGAAAATTTGCGCGTGTGGAAATTATTGTCGAACAAGGGGAGGCGACGTAAGGAGTCTCTGATTAAAAATTGAAATGAGTTTCATCACCTCCACCCCTACAATCTGTTTCAATTTTTACAGCTGTTCGGTGACAAACCAAATGTCCACGGGTCGTTGTTCGTGCGTAAAAGTAATTCCAATCTGCGTTGTGAGATTTTTGAGCACTTTGTCCGTGAGTTCTTCCCGCCGGTTTCCCATTTTTGAAAAATTTGCATCTGGATAGTATACCCAGGGAAACTGATCGGCATATAGCGGGTCTATTTGCGCTTCATTGACAATATAGACATCAAGCTGTTCTCCCAGAGTTCCCAAAAGTTTCTGGAGACTGCCGAATCCAGTTCCGCCACCTCTGACTTTTGACTTCTCGGCGTAAATTTGCACCTTCGTATTAAAATCAACAACACCTTTCGCGAGACCGTGTGCGACAATCACATCACGTTCAACAGTGCGCTTTTCAAAGTGAATATTTCGTCCGGTCGCTTTGAAAATAATCGGTTCGAGTGCAGCCAACAAAGCTTCGCGGCTGACACCTTCTCGAATTGTCCAATCTCCGGGTAGATTTAGTGTGAGCAGTTCATCCGGGGCGTCGAATTCGTATTGCCAGAATCCCAAAGGATCATCCAATATTTGTTGCAATGAGTGCTGCTTGAATCCAAATCCACAACTGACGTAATTGAGTTGATTATTTTTGTCCTGCGTAAAAATAAAAATGTCCGGCGGCTTTGGAATGGCTTTTGCCTGATTTTGCAATTCTTTTTCTGTGTGATAATACTCCGCTCGTTCGTCAACAAAAGGTGGAGCAATGTATCGCACAACTTCGCTATCTTTTAATTTATAAACTGCATCAAAACGGCTTCGCCAAGAATCTTTTCCAAAATTAAAATGCCAGATGGTTGCAGTTGTTCCTGCTGCCAATAAAATGGCAGCACCCGCCGCAATCGCCGTCTTCGCTTTTGTCCATGCCATAAGTTTCAATGCTCCTTTCATGAGGGTTAATGTTGAACCGCTGGCCGCCACGCCTTTCGCAATTGCAACGGCAGAAATTATTTTTGCCAAACCAACAGGCGCGGATTGAACCGAATTGGCGGAAATCGCCCCGGCAATGATGCCCGTCGTCGAACTCACGCCGCGTTTGGAAAAATATCTCCGCAACTTTTCCAGCGCGCGGTTCACGCGCATTTTCGCCGCGTCTTCGCTCGCGCCCAACGCCGCGCCGATTTCATTCAAGCTTTTGTTCTGGAAAAACCGGAGCACGATTGCGTGCCGGTTTTTTTCATTCATTCCGGCAATGGCCGCGTCCAGCAGTGGTGCGATTTGCCGCCATGTCTCGTTTTCCGATTCGTTCGATAGTGATTGCATGTGCGCCTCCTGTTCGCGTTGTGCGCGGCGACGCTGGATTTTCAAGGCATCGGCGGCGGCAAAACCAGCTGTCCGATGCAGCCAGCTTGGAATAATCGTCTCTGGGCCGAGCGTGTCCGCCTTGCGCGCCAGAATGATGAACACGGCCTGCGTGATTTCCTCGGCGAGATGCGGGTCGCACACCTGTCGCACCGCCGCCGAATAGACGAGGTTGACGTGGCGCTCGACCAGCGTTTCAAACGCCTGCTCGGACTGGCGGTCAACGTAATCCCGCACGAGTGCCATGTCGTCATTCATCTTTCACCAATACATGGACGCCAAATCGAAAAGGTAACAGTCTTTTATAATCGAAATGGATGGGATTATCTCATTGCAATTTGCAGAGGCAATTGTATTTGAGTTCTTTCATGCTTATCCATTAAAGTCGGAAACATTTTATGGCCATTCAACTTCGAGACAAATCCATTTGTAAATACGACCAAATCTCGCTCGGCGAAGTCATGCTGCGGCTTGACCCCGGCAAATGTTTCGGCTGCAAGACCGCCGTCTGCACCGCGTTCGTGGACAACGAAGTCGGCCACCTTATCGAGGATTTCATCATGCAAGGCGGCGTGGACACGGACTTCATCAAGTGGCGCGAGGACGACGGCATCGGTCGCAGCGTGCGCAACGGTTTGAATTTCACCGAACGCGGCTTCGGCATTCGCGGCGCGGTCGGCGTGCCGGATCGCGGCAACTCGGCGGCGGCGCAACTCAAGCCCGGCGATTTTGATTGGGAAAATATTTTCGGAAAAATTGGAACGCGCTGGCTGCACACCGGCGGCATTTTTGCGGCACTTTCGGAAACGACGGCGGCGTTGACCATTGAAACCGTAAAGGCGGCGAAGAAATATGGCGTCATCGTGAGCTACGATTTGAATTATCGTCCGTCGCTCTGGAAATCCATCGGCGGCTTGAAAAAGGCGCAGGAAGTTAACCGCGAGATCGCCAAATATGTGGACGTGATGATCGGCAACGAAGAGGATTTCACCGCGTCGCTCGGTTTTGAAGTGAAGGGCGCGGATCACAGCTTGAGCCACATCGAGACGGACGCGTTCAAGGCGATGATTGAAACCGCCGTGAAGGCGTATCCGAATTTCAAGGTGGCCGCGACCACGTTGCGCCGCGTCATCACCGCAACGAAGAACGACTGGAGCGCGATTCTCTGGCACGACGGAAAATTTTTCGAGAGCCGCAAATATCCCGAACTGGAAATCTTGGATCGCATCGGCGGCGGCGACAGTTTCGCCAGCGGCCTGCAATTCGGTTTTCTCGAATTCAATGACGCGCAGAAGGCGGTCGAATACGGCGCGGCGCACGGCGCACTGGCTTCAACGACGCCCGGCGACACGAGCATGGCCACGCGC
Organism: Verrucomicrobiota bacterium; assembly: GCA_049509595.1. Lineage (GTDB taxonomy): Bacteria > Verrucomicrobiota > Verrucomicrobiia > Limisphaerales > UBA11358 > UBA11358. The sequence goes on along the minus strand of JBEKZT010000083.1, from coordinate 2,373 downwards.
AAAGAAGTGGAAAAAACCTTTGGCGGCAGCAGCGCGCGCGTGCAGCGTTGATCAAAAACATGAAAACTCCAGCGGAACTTTTTTCACTCAAAGGCAAAGTGGCGGTGGTCATCGGCGGCACGGGCGTGCTGTGCGGCGAGATGGCCGAAGGTTTGGCAAGCGCCGGTGCGGCGGTGGCGTTGGTCGGTCGCGATGCGGCGAAAGCCAAAGACCGTCTCGATAAGATTGCCAAGGACGGCGGCAAGGCGGAATTCTTTTCGTGCGACACAACATCGAAAGCCAGCTTGCAAAAACTTTTGGTGGACGTGCTGGCGAAGTTTGGTCGCGTGGATATTTTAGTGAATGGCGCGGGCATCAATTCGCCGACGCCGTTCTTTGATATTCCTGAAGATGAGTTCGACAAAATTATCGCGGTGAATTTGAAAGGCGTCGTGCTGGCCTGTCAGATTTTTGGTCAGCACATGGTCGCCAAGGGTAGCGGCAGCATCATCAATCTCGGCTCGGCCTCGGGCCTCACGCCGTTGTCGCGCGTGTTCACTTACTCGGCATCGAAGGCGGCGGTTCATAATCTTTCCAAAAATCTCGCGCGCGAGTGGGCGACGAGCGGCGTGCGCGTGAACATCTTGGTGCCCGGATTTTTTCCGGCAGAACAAAATCGCAAGGTGCTCAATCCCGAACGCGTCGCCCAAATCATGGGCAAGACGCCGATGAAACGTTTTGGCGAGGCGCATGAACTCGTCGGCGCGACGTTGCTGCTGGCGTCGGACGCGGGCAGTTTTATCACCGGCGCGGAAATTGTGGTGGACGGCGGTTTCGATGCAATGACGATTTGATCGCTGAAATTTTTACAGGTCCGTGATCGGCTTGTGCTGGGGCACGAGCATTTTCATCATTGACCAGGCGATCAAATAACTCAACCCGCAGAGGGTGAACATGACGAGGTAGGCCGTTTGCGGGGTTTGTTTGAAGTGGTCGGTCAGCCTGCCGGCGAGCATTTGCAAAATGACGCCGCCGCCGATGCCGCCGGCCATCGTGCCGATGCCGATGACGCTCGCGACGGTTTTTTTGGGAAACATGTCAGACACGGTGGTGTATAGATTTGCCGACCAGGCCTGATGCGCGGCGGCACCGATGCAAATCGTCGTCACCGCCAGCACGGCGGCCCATTTCCCAAAATGACCGACGTTGCCAAAATATTGGGTCGTCAAGACGGTCAGCGGAAAAATGGCGATGATCAGCATCGCGGTCATGCGCGCCTGATAGACCGGCCAGCCGCGTTTGATGAGCATCATCGGAATGCCGCCGCCGTAAATGCTGCCGATGATGGCGACGCCATAAACGATGAAGGTCGGCAGCATGATGTCGTGCTTGGTCATGCCGAATTGTTTTTTCAAATAGTCCGGCAGCCAGAAGAGATAAAACCACCAGACGCCGTCGGTCATGAATTTACCAACGAAGAAAGACCACATCTGGCGGTAGCTGAAAAGTTTCAGCCAGGAGACTTTTTTGGCCTGGTCGCCCGTCTGCTGGTCGACGGCAGTTTCATCATCAATATGAATGTAATCGTATTCCGCTTTCGACAGTCGCTTTTGTTTGTTCGGCGGGTCATAAAGCCAGAACCAGAAAATCAGCCAGAGAAAACCGGCTGAACCGGTGAGGATGAACGCCATTTTCCAGCCCCGCTGATCGCCGAAATGAATCAGGCACCACGGCACGAACAGCGCGGCGATCATCGCGCCGCAATTGGAACCGCTGTTGAAAATGCCGGTGGCGAAAGCGCGTTCACGCTTGGGAAACCATTCGGCAACGGTCTTGATGGAAGCCGGAAAATTTCCGGCTTCACCGGCGGCGAACGCGCTGCGAATCGCGACGTGCATCGCGACGAATGTTCCGGCGAATGCATTGAGGATTCCAAAAACGGACCAGAGAATGAGCGAAAGCGCCAGACCCAGCTTGGTGCCGATTTTATCAATGACCCATCCGGCCACGACGGTGAAGGCGGCGTAAACGCCGGTGAAAAAAGAAGTCAGATAGGCGAAATCGGTGTTGCTCCAGCCGAAGCCGCCCTGCTCCGCCGGCGTGCAGAAAAATTCCTTCAAATAGCTGATGACCTGCCGGTCCATGTAATTAACGGTCGTGGAAAAAAACAGCAACCCGCAGATGACCCACCGGTAATGGCGAAAGCCCGGCGCGGGTTGTTTTGGGAAATCCATCGCCATTGGGGTATCCAAAAACCATACCCGCTTCAAGCAATTTGCCGGATTGGCATTTTATTTTTTTAAAAATGCCCCGCGTGTTGCGGATTGTTTAAAATTTTTATTGACGGTTCCCGTCGCGTTATGATTTAACAGAGCCGGCTTCGGGAAACAGTCC